>JAKCAB010000505.1 GCA_021839785.1 bacterium
CTTCGCCGAGGTAGAAGCCCGGCTGGGTCGGCTGGTTGTAACCCACGTTTTGCCAAGCGACGCTGAGGCGGTATTGCGGGTCGTGCATCAATGTGCGGAGCCGGTGCTGGGTTGGGACCGTCGTGGTGTAAAGGCGCAGTTCCTGGTTGTCGGCGGAGCGCCAGATGACTTCTTCGCGCCAGTCGCCGAGGATGTCGGCGCACAAAACGGGCGTGGCTTTGGTGCCGTTGTTCGCGGCGCAGCCGTCGGCAGTAAGGAGCCGGGTCTCCGTGCCATCCAGCCAGTTCCACTTTGAAATCGCGGTGCGATCGAGCAGTTCGCGAAGCAGATCGCCATCCCACCAAACCCCGAAGTTGCACGAGCGCGGCTTGCGCTCGGAAACCTGCTCACCCTTCGCGGACCAAACCCCGTTCAGCCCCGCGCCCGCCGCCCACATCTCATAGCCACGGTGGCGCGGGTCGATGTCCATCGCCACGCCGCGGCCCACGTCAGGCGACGGCTGGCTCCAAAGGATCTGGCCGGTGCGGGCGTCGTGCAATTCGGCGCCGTGCGGGTGACGCGGCTTCTCGTGGATGTCGAACACTTCGAGGCCGGGCCGGTCAGGATCGATATCCGACAGGTGCAGCGCATCGCCGTGACCGAGACCGGTCGAGTACAAGCCGCGACCGCCGTCGTCGATGCAGCAGGCGCCATAGACGATCTCGTACTTGCCATCGCCGTCCAGGTCACCCACGGACGCGTCGTTCGGCGTGTAGCCGGGCGGTGTGCGCAACGGGATGGAAAGATAAGGCCGAGCCGACGCGTTCGCCCCCACGGTGAACCGCGCACTGGCTGCGCGTTCCCGGCCAGCCAACACGGGCTTCACGAAGTAAGCACTGGCTTGCCCTGGCGGCGGCGAGTCGTCCGTGAAGCAGGTCGAGTTCATGATCGGCTCGGCGTTCAGCCGCGTGGCGTCGCCATCGCCCGCAGCCCGGTAGAGGTTGAAAGCAGTGGCGTCCGGGTCGGTGCCGAGCAGGCGCCAACTGATGAACACCTTGCCGTCCGCCGGTTTCGCGGCCACCACGCCGCGGCCGAGGGTTTCCATTTGGCGCGGCGCGCAAAGACCGTTCGTCGAGAGCGCGAGCGTGGCGGCGGCGAGGAGCGATCGGGTCTTCATCGTGTGTGCCGGAAACAACAGGCCGCACTCCGGGAGAACTTCTCCGGAAGCGGGGCAGTGCATGGCCAAAGTAGGGCGCGGTCCGCCGGCTGACAAGGCAGGCGCGCCGACCTTCGAGCGCACCTCCGAATCGAGGCTGACAACCCGCGCTGCGAGTGCGATTTTCGGCGCCATGAAACATCCCATTTCCCGCACCCGCCTTGCGCTGGATTCGCTGTGCTGCCTGGCGGCTTGCCTGGCCGCGGCCTTCGCTCTTATACGCACCGCCAGTGCCGCCGCACCTGCACTGCCACCTTGGCGCTTCGCCGCCATGCAAACCGCGACGAAGGACGCCGGGCATCAGAACGCCGAAACGCAGGTTAAGTTGGTCAAGCCACTCGATTCCGACGGCATCGGCGGTAAAGCAGAGGACAACCTGCATCGAACCATGACGGCATCGCGCGACCTGGACCGGCGTCTCGCGGCCGGCGCTCAGCCTGTGCCGGCGAACTTGTACTTCAGGCCCGATGGCAAGGGAGGTTTCACCTTTGACACCGGCGTTCTCAAAGGGCGTCTGCATGCAAACGGCAAATCGCTCGGCTTGACCGAGGTCGTGCACGTGCCGACGGGCGCGCGGCTGGATCGGAGCAACGGACTCTTGAGCCACTACCGGGTGTTCACCACCGGCAAACGGTACGGCGGCGGCGCGTGGGATTGGCCCAGCACAGCGGCATTGCTCGAAGACGGCCAGGTTGAAGTCCGCTGGCCAGCGGCGGAAGGCCGGCCGTTCACCCTGCGCGCGACCTATCGGCTGACCGGCGCAGCCACCATCGAAGTTGAAACGGCGGTGGAGGCGCAAGCGGCGTTGCGGGACTTCGAGTCGTTTCTGGCGTCGTATTTTGCACCGGCCTTCACCAACGCACTGGTGAGGGGAAAGGCCGGCGCAACCTCAGACCTGGCCGCGGTCACGGCCGACAAAGGCGATTGGCAAATGTATCCACGCGACGCGGCCGCGCGACAACTCGCCGAGGACGGCCGCTGGAAACTCGAACCGAACCCGGTGGCGTGGACCTTCCCCGCCGAGTTCGCCGGGCCGGCCGCGGAAGCACAGCGGCGCGCGCCGGGCCTCGGTTTGGTGGCCGTGATCAAGGCGTCGGCGACAGACTGCTTCGCCATCGCGTTGCCACATCAAACCGAAAGTCACTACTCGGTCTATTTCTCGCAGTTCGGGCGCAATTTCCAGGCGGGCGAAACGGCACGGGCCAAGGTGCGGTTGATTCTTTCCGAGACCCAAGCCCAATAGTGGTGGAGCCGGCATCGACTCCAAACCCGCCGCGCCAGATACAAGGTGTGTCCAGACCTTGAGATGTGACACTTTTTGTCGCAATTGATACAAATTGTGTGCCGTTATGGGGAGGGAGTCGGGCTCGATCCGCGGGCTTTCCCCGACGCCTTTGGGCCTTTGCGCCGTTGCGTTGGGGCGGCGGTTTCGGGTTCACTTTCCGGCTGTGAGAATTTTCGTCATCGGGGCCGGCGGGCGCGAGCACGCCCTGGTATGGAAACTGGCACAGTCGCCGCACGCGACCCAGATGTGGGCGGCGCCCGGCAACGCGGGCATCGCGGCTGAGCGTCTCGCCAGGAACGGGTCGCCGGTGGCCTGCGTGCCCATCGGGGCGGAGGATTTGCCCCGGTTGCTCGCCTTCGCTCAAGACCAAAAGCCCGACCTCACAGTGGTCGGCCCGGACAATCCTCTGGCGCTGGGCATTGTCGATTTGTTCAATGAACACGGCCTGCGCGCGTGGGGGCCAAACAAGGTGGCGGCGCAATTCGAGTCATCCAAGGTCTTCGCCCAGCAGTTCATGGAACGCCACGGCATCCCGGCGCCGAAGGCCGGCGTGTTCACCGTCGCGCGGGCGGCTTCGCGCTTCGCTGCCGAGCTGGGCGGGCGTTGCGCCGTGAAGGCCGACGGGTTGGCGCTGGGCAAAGGCGTCATCATCAGCCACGACATGGCCCAAGCCGATGCGGCGATCGAAGAAATCCTGGTTAAGCGGGCCTTCGGCGCAGCGGGGGCGCAAGTCGTGATTCAGGAATTGCTCGCCGGCACCGAGGTGTCGCTGCACGCGCTTTGCGATGGCACCAGCGCGAAGCTCTTTCCCACCTCGCAGGACCACAAACGCGCGCTCGACGGCGACGCCGGTCCGAACACCGGCGGCATGGGCACTTACTCCCCCACCCCGTTCCTTACCGACGCTCACCTGGCGATGGCCTACCGCGACATCCTTCAGCCCTGGCTTAAAGGCTGCGCGGCCGAGGGTATCGACTTCCGTGGCTTGCTTTATCCAGGTCTGATGCTCACGAAGGACGGCCCACGCGTGCTCGAATTCAACGCCCGTTTCGGCGACCCGGAAACGCAGGTGTACTTGCCACGCCTCGAGAACGACTTGGTGGAACTCCTCGAAGCAAGCGTGAATGGAACGCTTGCCCAGGTCGAACTCAAGTGGAGCGCGCTGGCCAGCGTGTGCGTGGTGATGGCCTCGGGCGGTTATCCGGGAAGCTACGCGAAGGGCAAACCCATCTCCGGTCTGGACGCTGCGGCCGCGCTCCCGAACACGAAGGTCTTCCATGCCGGCACGACGCTCGCGGG
>JAKCAB010000044.1 GCA_021839785.1 bacterium
CTTGCCCGTCTCTGATCGCCGGATCGTGAGTTGGCCACAGGCCACTTCCAGGTCAGGATCCTCAACTTGGACGTGGCCAGTGTAGGTCGCGACATTGGCCAGGTAGCTGAGGCGAAGCGTGTCCGCGTGGATGGAGAGCGTGCCGGCGTCCGGGCGCTCCGGGTCTTTCCGAACCAGCGTGCTGACCCGGTTGGACACGACGAGTTCGCTGTTGGTCTGGCTCCACGAGAAGCCGACACCGTCGAGCGTGAGTTGGCGGTCGGCGGTCCGCACCTGCAGGCCGTCCGCGGAGGAGACGCGGCTTTGGCGCAGCTCCACGGCGCAGTTGGTGGCCAGGACGATGATGTTCGCGTTGGTGTGGCCTTTTGCGTCGTAGAGTTCCACCCGCGCGGTGGCCAGGCTCACCGTGCCGTCGGGCCGCGTGTCGGCACCGGTGCCGGTCAACATGCCGGTCTGGCGATTCTGGCTGAAGAGCGGGAACCGAAAATCCTGCGCGCGGCCGACCGGTTGGGCGCGCAGGTCGGGCCCGCAGTAACTCACGGCAAGCAAGGTCGCGGCGGCGAAAAGCAGGCGGACTTTCACGACGGTGGCTCAGGCGGAGTATTCCGCCACGAGCGGTTCCCATTTGGACTGGGCCTTGAGGATCATTTCCGCCACCTCGCGCACGGCGCCGTGGCCGCCGGCAGCCTTGGTCACGTAATGCGCGAGCGCCTTCGCTTCCGGCACGGCCTGGGCCACGGTCACCGCCAGACCCGCGCGTTTCAAAGCTCCCAAGTCCACGATGTCATCGCCCATGAAACACACGTCTTCCCACGCGACTCCCGCCTCGGCGAGGATGGTTTCGATGACCGCCACTTTGCTGCCGGGCGCCTGGTGCAGAAAATCGATTTTCAAATCCTCGGCGCGTTTCGCCGTCGCCACGGATTCGCGGTGCGACACCCAACCCACTTTCACGCCCTGGCGTTGAAGCAGGCGGAGACCGAAGCCGTCGCGAAGGTTGAACCGTTTCATTTCCTCGCCGAGGCCCATGAACACGCCCGCGTCGGTCAGAATACCGTCCACGTCACACAGGAACAGCTTGACGCGCTGCAGGCGCTGGTCGAGCTGCGGATCGCGTCGGGCCGGCGCCGGTGCGGCGGGCGCGGCCTTCGCCCCGGCCGCAGCCGGCTCAGGGCGCGGACGCGAACGCACGTCGTCCCGCCAGGCCGGGCGCGGGCGGAACGGCCGGGGGCGGTCCTCGTACTCTCGATCTTCAAAGGAGCGGTACGGCCGCGGACCGTAGCGGCGCGGCCGGTCTTCGGGCCCGCGCGGGCCGTCATATTCGCGGCGGGCGTAAGGCTTCGCGTAAGGTTTCGCGTAAGGTTTGGCAAACGATTTGCCGTAAGGTTTCGGACGGGGAGGTGTCATGCGAGGGCTTCGTGAATGCGGAGGAGTTGTTCGAGGAGTCGGGGAAGCTGGCGCAGCGGAATCATGTTGGGCCCGTCGCTGAGCGCCTGATCGGGGTCCGGGTGCGTTTCGATGAACAGGCCGTTCGCGCCGGCGGCGACGGCGGCGCGCGCGAGCACCGGCGCGAATTCGCGCTGGCCGCCGGACTTGTCGCCCCCTGCGCCGGGCAGTTGCACCGAATGCGTCGCGTCGAAAATCACCGGGAAGCCGAACGCCCGCATCTGCGGAATGCCGCGCAGGTCCACGACCAGGTTGTGGTAGCCGAAAGTCGTGCCGCGCTCCGTGACCAAAAGCCGCTGGCCGCCGGCGGCGACCGCCTTGGCCACCACGCGACCCATCTCGGCGGGCGACAGAAACTGGCCTTTCTTGAGGTTCACGATCCGGCCCGTGGCGACGGCGGCATTGATCAAGTCCGTCTGGCGACAAAGGAACGCCGGGATTTGGAGCACGTCCACCGCCTCGGCGGCGGCGCTCGCCTGGGATTCGGTGTGAATGTCGGTGAGCACCGGCACGCCGATTTCCGCGCGCACCCTGGCCAGCACCGCCAGACCGGCGTCCTGACCGGGGCCGCGAAAAGACTTCGCCGCGGTGCGGTTGGCCTTGTCGAAACTCGCCTTGAACACGTACGGCACGTCGAGCCGGGCACAGTGCCGGGCCAGAAACGCAGCCACGCGCAGGCACAGCGCCTCGCTTTCGATCACGCACGGGCCGGCGATCAAGCTGAGGCGCCGCGGCGAGCGAAGCTGGTTCCAAAGGCGGCCAGAAGCGGCGGACACGCCGACGTTTTAACAGCGACCGGCGGGCAAAGCAAAGCATTGCGACCGGGCGGCGAAGTCACGGCTCGCGTGCTGGCAAGGCGGACACCGAGTCGAATTGCGGCAACGCCCGCCAAGGGCGGCAGGCATTGCGGACTTGCCGCAGGTTCGCGGCCGGCCAGAATAATCGCCGCGGTCAATTCGTCGAAAGTCGCACGCCATGTTAAGCGCCAAATTCGCCCTGTGGGTCGCGGTCGCGAGCCTGTCGGTCTTCGCCGCCGAGCCGCCGATTTACCAAATGGATTTCCAAAACGCCGAGGTGGGCAAGGTGCCCGAAGGCCTGTTGGTTCTGGACGGCGGCTTCGCCGTCAAGGAGGACAGCGGCAACCGGTGCCTCGAGTTGCCCGGCGCGCCACTGGATACTTACGGCGTGCTGTTCGGACCGACGGAAACCAACAACGTCTCCGTGACCGCCCGTATGTACGGCACGGCCAAGGGCCGGCGCTATCCGTCGTTCGCGGTCGGTTTGGGGGGCGTGAACGGGTACAAACTGCGCGTGAGTCCCGGCAAGAACGAACTGGAACTGCTCAAAGGCGACACCGACCTGACCAGCGTGCCGTTCAAATGGCCTTCCGGGAAATGGCTGCATTTGCGCCTTCAAATTCGCCAAAGCGAAGCGAACGCCTGGAAGGTCGAAGGCAAGGTCTGGAACGACGGAGAGCCTGAACCGGCCGCCTGGCTGATTTCTTTGGATGAAAAGGAGGCGCCGCGACCGGGCCGCGCAGCGATCTGGGGTGCGCCTTACGCCGGCACGCCGATCCGTTACGACGATCTGGCAGTGACCAGGGTGGGCGCGACGCCGTAGCGCCCAGCTTCACGGTCGCGCCGCTGGCCGCGCTGGCCGCGCGGTTATTCCATCCGCACCTGGCCGTCGCCCTTGACGATTTCGCCGATCCGCCAGGCCTGATGTCCGGCCTGGCGGATCGCGCGCAACGCGGCTTCGGCCTGTTCGGCCGCGACGATCGCGACCATGCCGATGCCCATGTTGAAAACCTGGTAGAACTCGGCTTCGTCCACGCCGCCTTTCGCCGCGAGGAGCTGAAAAATAGGCAACATTTCCCAAGCGCCTTTACGGATCGATGCGGCGCAGTCTTTGGGCAGCACCCGCGGGACGTTGTCCACGAAACCCCCGCCGGTGATGTGGGCGAAGGCCCTGACGGGCGGCGAAGCGCGAGGCGCGAGGGGCCGTGGGTTGAATCGCCGCAGCAACGCTTGAACGAGCGGGCCGTAACTGACGTGGATTTTGAGCAACTCCTCGCCGACGGTGCCTGCCAACTCCGCCACGCGGCTGGTCGGCTTCAGCTTCAACTGGTCGAACAGGATCTTGCGCGCGAGCGAATAGCCGTTGGTGTGCAAACCGCTCGAAGCGAGACCGAGGATCGCATCGCCGCGCTTGATTGTTCGCTGGCCATTCAGCATCCGCGACTTCTCCACCGCGCCGACGATGGTCCCGCTCACGTCGTACTCGCCGGCGGCGTAAAAGCCGGGCATCTGGGCCGTTTCCCCGCCGATCAA
>JAKCAB010000293.1 GCA_021839785.1 bacterium
GGGCACGCTGACCAAAACCGGCGACGGCACTCTGGCGCTTTCCGGAGCCAACACCTTTTCGGGCGGCCTCACCTTGAGCGCGGGCCAGGTGAACATTGATAACGGCGGGTCTGCCAATGACCATTCCGCGATTGGCGTTGGAACGCTGACCCTTGGGGCGAATACGGTGATCGACAACACCAGCGGAAGCGATGTGACATTGGCGCCGAACAACGCGCAAGTCTGGGGCGGCGGCTTCACCTACGCCGGCACGGCCAATGGGCTGAATCTCGGCGCCGGTCCGGTGAGTTTGCCGGCCACGTGCGCGGTCACGGTCAATGCCAACACCCTCACTGTTGGCGGTGTGATCAGCGGCGCGGCGGGGCTCACAAAACTGGGGGCGGGCACACTGGTGCTTGCCGGGGCGAACACCTACGGCAACAACGGCGCGTTCGACACCGCCGTCAACGCCGGCACGGTGGTCATCGGCAACGATCTCGCGTTTGGCAGCAGCCGGTTGAACATTGCGGATGGCGTCACGCTTCAATCGGCGGACAGTTCGTCCCACGTCATCACCAACAACCTCAACTTTGGCAGCGCCGCCGGCGGTAACAACATTTTCGCCGGCCCGGGCAATCTCAAATTCACGGGTTCGGCTGGAAATGGAACTTCGAAGACCCTGACGATCAATAATCCGCAAACTGAATTCAGTGGCGTGCTCAGCGGCAACATGGCGCGCACGGTGGCGGGCACAGGCATTCTCATTTTCAGCGGGGCGAACACTTACAGCCAGGGCACGACCATCAATCCCGGAGCCACCCTGCAACTCGGCACCGGCGGCACGAATGGCTCGCTTTCCGCCAGCGGGGCGATTAGCGACGAAGGCACCTTGATTTTCAATCGCAGCGATGCGCTCATTCAAGGCGTTCACTTTGCCAGCGCGCCGATCACCGGAGCTGGCTCGGTGATTCAGCAGGGTTCCGGCACCACCACGCTGAACGCCGCGAATACCTATTCCGGCGCGACCACCGTGAATCGCGGCGAATTGTTCATTACTCCGGCGCAGCAGGGCGGTGGCGATGTGCGGGTGGCGGATGGCGCGAGCTTTGGTGTTTCAGCCAGTTCGGTGAGCAACAGCGCCACCATCGGCAATTTGACCTTGGGCAATGGCGGCGGCACCACTCTGGATTTTTCTTATGCGTTCACGGGCAATCCCACCAACGCCGCCCTCACGGCGAACACGATCACCATCAATGGAACCTGCGCCATCCGCATTGGCGGCACCTTTGATGTGGGCACCTTCCCGGTGCTCAAGTATGCCAGTTTGTCGGGAACTTTTGCCGGCACGGTGGACGGACCGCGCGGCGTGGTGGCCGCCCTGTCGAATGACACGGCCAATCACATCCTTTATGTGACGGTTTCAGCGGTTGGCACCGGCGTGGTTTGGACCGGCACCGATGGCGTTTCGCCCGATCTCTGGGATTTGAACACGTCCACCAACTGGCTGATTGGCGGTTTGCCCACGGTCTATCTCGAAAATGTGCCGCCGGGCGATGCGGTCACCTTCAATGATCAGGGCAAGGGCTTGGTGCTGGTGAGCAACACCGTCAGTCCGGCCAGCATGATCATCAGCAACGCCGCCGTCGATTACACGTTCCAAGGCTCCGGCCAAATCAATGCGCTGGGCGGATTGACCAAAGTCGGCGGCGGCGCGGTGAACTTGAATCTTCCCGGCGCCTTCGCGGGCAGCACGGTGCTGTCCAACGGCAACCTCAACCTCGGCGCGAGCCAGGCGTTTGCCAACTTGTCCGGCGATAGCGCGATAACCGCCGCCGGCGGCGCGCTGACCGTCACGGTGAACAACAGTTTGAGCACCACCTATGCCGGCGATATTTCTGGATCGTTGGGTTTGACCAAAAACGGCCCCGGCAGTCTAAGTCTCGGCGGCAGCAACAGCCTCACCGGCAATGTGTTTGTGACGGACGGCAGCCTGACGCTCGATTCCGGTTTCATCAGCGCCAATAATTATTGCAGCATCGGCCTTGGCGGCACCGACCACGGCACGCTGACGTTGACGGGAGCGGGCGCATTCGTTGCGAACAACGACTTAAACGTGGGCGACGTGGGCGCGTCCGCCGGCACGTTGACCATTCAGGATAACGCCCGCCTGACTGTGAATTCCTTCTACATCGCTTCGGCCAACAGTGCCGGTTCCACCGCCAGCGGCACGGTCAATCAGACCGGCGGCGCGGTAAAGGAATTAAATTCCGCCGCCGGGACGTTCTCCGTGGGCGGACGGGTGGAAAGCACTTCCATTGGCGCAGTGGGGGTTTACAACCTGAGCGGTGGCAGCCTGACCGCCGCCGCTGGCTTCCGGGTCGGCTCGGCCGGCACGGGCACGTTTAATCAAAGCGGTGGCATCGTCTATGCCAACGGGGATGTGAACATTGCGCGGCTGGCTGGCTCGGTCGGCACCTACAACTTGGACGGCGGCGTGCTCTGCGCTCCGCGCGTCACCTCCAGCACCAGTGCCAATGCCACCTTCAATTTCAACGGCGGCGTGTTGCTGGCCGCCGCCGACAACGCCACGTTTGTGCAGAGCCTGTCCCTGGCCAATATCCGCAACGGTGGGGCGGTGATTGACAGTTCCAATTACAACGTGACCATCACCCAAAGTTTGCAGCACAGCTCCATCGCGGGTGACAATGCCATTGACGGCGGGCTTACCAAACGCGGCGCGGGCACTTTGACGTTGGCCGAGGCGGGTTCTTATTACACCGGGCCGACCGTGGTGGCGGCGGGCACGTTAAGCCTTTCCCCGGCTTCGGTCTCCAGCCTGAACGCGGTGACGGTCAATGACGCCGCGCTGAGTCTGGCTTTGAACAATGGCACGGCATCTTATTATCCCGCCGCCCTGAGCCTGGCCGGCGCTGCGGCGCTGAATCTGAACTACGGCCAGCTTGCCGGCCCGCCCGTCACGGCCATCGCGGTCAATGGCAGCTTGGGCATAGCGGGATCGACCACCATCAACGTGTTTGGCTACGGGTTCGCGGCGGGCCAGCAATTTACGCTGATCGATTATTCCGGCACCGCTTTGGCCGATTTAAACAATTTTAGTCTGGGCGCCTTGCCGATTGGGGTTTCAGCCACCTTGTCCAACAATGTGGCCAATACTTCGATTGACCTCGTGATTACGGGAGCCAGCTCGCTGAACTGGATTCCACTGCTCGCCAACGATGGCTTTGGTAAATCCAGTTTTAATGCGGCGGGCAATTGGCAGGGTGGGAATCCGCCCTCGACGGGCAACGGCTATTTCACCCGCGCGTTCACGCTGCGCTCGCCGGCGGACAAAAATGCCTACGTCTTTAATGGCGATGTGCTCGCGATTGATGCGGGCGGGCAAATCCTGTTCAAGGGAACCGGCGGTCAATCCATTACCGTCAACAATCTTTTCTTGAATGGTGGCTTGGTGGTTTACGGCGTTTCAACCTCGGACAATCTCACGGAAAATCTGGCCGGCGCCGTGACGCTCCAGTCCGGCACCACCAGTTCCTTCGCCGCCAACGGCAGTGCCAATGCGGCGGAAACCTTGAATGTCACGGCACCCGTCAGCGGGAATGGCAATCTTAAAATCAACGGCATCAGCGGCGATCTCGGCACCATTGTGCTGGCCGCCACCAACACCTACACCGGCTCCACCACCGTGGCTTCCGGAACTTTGCTCGTCAACGGTGCGGTCGGTAATTCCACCGTCACCGTAAACTCGGGCGCCACACTCGGC
>JAKCAB010000315.1 GCA_021839785.1 bacterium
CGGGAAACTGCTGGCGCAGACTCACCATGTCGAACCACGCGGGTGTTGGCGAGGTGATCACGGTTTCCAAGGCGGCCGGCTCGGTGTCGTCGTCGGTGATCGTCAACACGGTTTCCGCGGTAGCGCCTTCTTTGATGACCAGCATCGATGGGGCCGCGATCACCGGTGCGGCGCCGGCGCCGCCAGCAAGATGCAGTTCCTGTTCTGACGCAAAGAGACCTCCGGCGTGGCAGTTGTCCACGGCTTGCACGCTCCAGTAAAGCCGGGCGGGCATCGGGTCCGGCAGTTGAAGCACCAGCCAGCGGTTGAAACCGGCGTTTCCTGGCGTGGAGAGCAGGCGGGTGCCCGGTGCAAGCGCATGTGAGGGAACAATCTGGTTGCCACCCGGCGTGACGCCGACGCGCACGTTGTAACTCAACGCCGCGGACTGGTTCGGATCGTGACTCGGCCCCCAAGACAGCCAGAGCAGGTCGCCCGTCTGGACGGCGCGCAGACCGGTGGGGGCGGCAGGCGGCGTGTTGGCCTGGTGGATCTGGTTGCGGAGAACACCAACGGAACTCCCCAGTATCTTGGCGAGATCCAGAGTCCCGTCGTTATTCCAATCGCCCACGCACAATGTTCCGCTGGTGTACCGGTTGTCCATGCTCACAAAAGAAACGCGGTCGAAGCGCCCAGAGCCGCCGCCGCCAAGCAACGCAAGGTAGGTCACTTGGTTGGTGTGCTGAAAAGGGAAGGCGAGGGTTTCCACCGCCGCCGGAGAAACCACGTCCACCTCCCCGTCTTGATCGAAATCGCCCCAGGCGGGGACGAGTGAGGAAACGCTTGGCACGGCTATCGTCGGAACCTGAGGGCCGATGGGAACGAAAGTGAACCGCCCCCCTTCCTGGCGATACAGCCCGAGTTGAAACGCCTTTTTACCGGACGAAACGCTTACGCGCTGCGCCACCGAAAGATCCCAGTCCCCATCGCCATCCGCGTCCACCCAGTCAATGCTCGACGTAGTATCGGCACTGCTCAAAGTCGTGACCGAAGAGAACCGGCCAGAGCCGTCGTTGGCAAAGAGCGTGATCCGGGTGTTGGGTGTCCCCGCACCTGCGGCCAGGAGGGCGAAGTCCAGATCCCCATCCCCGTCGAAGTCCGCCACGGCCAAAGTGCCGGCCAACGAGGCGGCGACGGGTGCACTGGGCACGAACACGCCGGGCGCCGTCTGAAGCATCAGCACGGTCTGCCCGGCGCCAATACCGCCGGACAGCAAAAGGTCCAGACGACCGTCACCATTGCAGTCCCCGCAGGCTGCGCTGACGACATTGCTGACCGGCCAGGTCCCTTTTGCGTCTTCCACGAACTTCAATGGATTTCCTCCCTCGTTCCGGTAGAGGGCAGGAGCCGCGGTGGCGGCAGTTGGAATGGCAAACAAATCCAGATCGCCGTCGCCGTCGTAATCGGCTGGCAGGATGTTCCGCAAGGAGCGCAGCCCGGCCGGAAAGTCCCGGCGCTGCCAGGCGCCATGGCCCAAGTTCAGTTGGTAGTAGCTGATGACAAAGGCTGACAACAGGTCGAGACGGCCGTCTCCGTCCAGATCAGCCACGACCACCTGGTTCGTGGCGGGAGCCTGTCCAAATGGACCTTCCGGGATGAACTGCCGCGCTTGCAGGGTGACCCCGAAACGGGTCCGGTTGGTGGCCTGGCCATCCGTGGCAGTCAAGGTGATGACGCTGGAGCCGGTCTGATTTGTGTTCGTGCTGGGCTGGATACGCACCAGAAAGTTGGTCTTTCCGAGTAGCGCAGAAATCGACAAACCGCTTTGGTCGGCGGGAACGACGGCTGGGTTTGAACTCGTGGCCGTGAGGCGGTAACCCGAGCCCGCAGCGAGATCCGGGTCGCGCACGGTAACTGGCAACACCAGAGGCCACTGGCCCTGGGTCATCACCTGGTCCGGGACGGCGTCGATCACCGGCCCGTGCCTGATCTGCGAAACCAGCAGCAAAACCTGCGCTTCGGCGCTCAGTCCTTCCGGGTCGCTCACCTGCAATTGCAGCATTCCATTGCCGTAGCGCCCTGGCTGCAGGTAGAGCGTGAGGCTCCGGTCTGCACCGGTACCGCCCAACGCCACCCCATTCGTGACCAGCAGGTTCTGCGGAGCGAACAGCACCTGAACGCTGAGTTCGTCGGCAGCGGCTTCCGCATCTCCGACTTGAAACGGGATTCCCACGACCGGGGTATCTGCGGGGACCCTGACGTTGACCGGCGCGTGGATCCAAGGCGCGGTGTTGTTTTGCGCGGCAAGGCCGACGCAGGCGAGGAGCAGAACGCTGGGAAGCGAGACCGTGGCTTTCATAACTGACTCGTGAACGGGTTGTGCGGGCAATGCGCCCAATGCCGGAGGGTCAGCCGGCAGGAGCGATTAATTAGCTTCAACCATGCCAGGAACTGGGCAGGCAGCACTGCTCTGACCTTCTCCTCAAATTTCTGGGGACCAAGCCCGAAGCCCGAAGGCCGAAACCCAAAAGCCGAAGACCAGACCGCTGGGCGAGCGGCCGTTGCGTTTCGGGTTTCGGCTTTCGGCTTTCGGGCTTCGGATCTCCGCCGCATCGGCAATTTGCCACTTTGCTTATGACGCTCCTGGGCGGGGCCGCGTCCGAGAAACGCGTTCGACGCCCCGCCGAAACCCACCTATACTCACCGTGGTTGTCCACTCGACAAGCGGCTCATGGCATCCTTGGTCATCGAAAACGGCACGCATCGCGGAGAAATCCTGGAACTCCAACCGGGCACGAACCTGTTGGGGCGGGCCGCTGAATGCCACTTCCTCCTGGCCGAGTCCACCGTGTCCGGCCGGCACTGCGAAATCCGCGTCAGCGATTGCGAAATCCGCCTCCACGACCTCGGTTCGAGCAACGGCACGTTCGTCGAGGGCGAGCGCGTGCAGGATGCGGAATTGCGCGACGGTCAATGCCTCGTCCTCGGCGAAGTCCAATTCCGCGTGGCCATTCCGCCGGCCCACATTGCCATCCCCGAGATGTCCCTGCCGGACGACGGCGCGCCGCTGCCGCTGGCCGACGGCGCGCCCGCCTGTTATGAGCATCGCCAGGTCGCGGCGGTCTTTCGCTGCGCGCGGTGCGGTCGCACGTTTTGCGACGCGTGCGTGCATCGACTGCGCCTGGCAGGTGGGCGGTTGCGAACGCTTTGCCCGGCGTGCAGCAATCTGTGCGAACGGCTGGACGGCAAATCCACCGCCGCCGCGCCGGCCACGCTGGGGCAGAAACTCCTGCGCACGGTGCGCGTGGCGTTCACCTTCAGGCAACCGGGGAAACGCCCGCCGCGATGAGTCCGGTGCGGCACCGGAGGTTGCTGAACTAAAGCAAACGTTGAGCCGCGGCGGCAAACCTGCTTCCCTCCCGGCCATGACCGCCGCGACCGTTAGCACGCCATTCACGATCCGCGTTCGCCGATGAAGCCGCCGGCCGAAGCGCATTCAGGCCCGGCGACTTCGAGGCCGCCGCAGGCCCGCCGGCTCCGCGAGCTTTCGGCGCAACAATGGAAGTCCGGCGCCGCCGCCTGGCTGGGCTGGACGTTCGACGGCCTGGACATGCACTTGTACACGTTGGTGTACGTGCAATTCGTCGCCCAGTTGATCGGCGCGAAAACCAGCCTGGATCCCGCCGTGGGCCGTTACGGCTCGATCATTCAGGGCGCGTTCATGCTCGGCTGGGCGCTGGGCGGCGGGTTCTTCGGGCGCATCGGCGACCGGCTCG
>JAKCAB010000489.1 GCA_021839785.1 bacterium
CCCAAGCCGCGGGCGTGAGGCCAGCCTGGCGCAGCACCCGTTTCATGAGCGACCAGTCGATGTCGCCGCTGTGCGGGTTCGGGATCGTGAGTGAGCGTTGTCCGTTGATCATCGTTGGGTGCCGTCCGCCCGCCTACGGGCCGGACCAGCCGGCGGCGCGCAGTCGCGCCACCAGGGCGCGCCAGCTAATCGGCTTCGGCATGTTCCATCTCCGGCCGCGGATTCAAGTCGATTCCGGCGATGACCGGCAGCGACAGGCCGTGACGCAGTCGCACCACGATCCAGTCCTGCAGCGCTCCCTCGAGATCATCGCGACACGCCTCCAGGCTGGAGCCTTCACCCCAGCAACCCTCGCAAGGCGGGATCTCGCCAAAATAGCGGCCGTTCTCCATCGCCTCGAAGCGGGCCAGATGCATGGCGGCACGGATGTACGGAATCAACATGGCGCAAACTTGCCACCGCATGTTCCGGTCAACACGCCGTTTCGTCAACCGCCGCCCACGCGGGCCAGGTCGCGGGCGTTGGCCTCGAAGGCGGCCATCCAGGCCTCGTCGCCGCTCAAGCCGGATTCCGTCACGCGCTTCACCGCCTGCAGCACGCGCTTGTAATCCTTCGGCAGCACCTTGACGAACTTGGGCACGTAATCGTCCCAGAGCACTAGCATCTTCAGCGCGCGGCGGCTGCGCGTGTACTCGGCGTGCTTCTGAACCATCGCGCGGATCACTTCGATCTCTTCGCGGTCTTCGAGTTTCTCCAGGCCCACCATCTGCAGGTTGCAGCGCCGGGCGAAATCGCCCGCCTCGTCCAGCACGTAAGCGATGCCGCCGGACATGCCCGCGGCGAAATTGCGGCCGGTCGGACCGAGCACGACCACCCGCCCGCCGGTCATGTACTCGCAACCGTGATCGCCCACCGCCTCGACCACGGCGTCGAGGCCGCTGTTGCGGACGCAAAAGCGCTCGCCCGCCATGCCGCGGATGTACGCCTCGCCGCTGGTCGCGCCGTAAAAGGCCACGTTGCCGATGATGATGTTCTCGCCC
This sequence comes from bacterium, assembly GCA_021839785.1. Next base: position 1,041 of record JAKCAB010000489.1, read on the forward strand.
GGCTTGAACGTGGAGCCGGCCGGCGGGTACACGATGATCTTGCCGCCGGAAAGGCCCTTGCCGAGGTAGTCGTTCGCATCGCCTTCGAGGATGAAGGTCATGCCCTTGGGCATGAACGCGCCGAAGCTCTGGCCCGCCGAGCCTTGGAAATGCAGCCGCACGGTGTCCGCCGGCAGGCCCGCCGGGCCGTGGCGGCGCGTGATCTCGCTGCCGGTGATCGTGCCGACCACGCGGTTCACGTTCCGGATCGGCAGTTCGGCCCGGACGCGCTCGCCGCGCTCGATCGCCGGCCGGCAGAGTTCGAGCAGCCGGGTTTTGTCGAGCGAATCCTTCAGGCCGTGATCCTGGGCCACCTGGCAGTACCGGCCGACGCTCTTGTCCGCCTCCGGCTGGTACAGGATGTTCGAGAAGTCCAGCCCGCGCGCCTTCCAGTGCTCCACGGCGCGCCGCGGCTCGAGGACCTCCGTGTGGCCGACCATTTCATCGATGGTGCGGAAGCCGAGTCGCGCCATCAGCTCGCGCACTTCCTGGGCGACGAAGCGCATGAAGTTCACGACGTGCTCCGGCCGGCCCGTGAAGTTCTTGCGGAGTTGCGGATTCTGCGTGGCCACGCCCACCGGGCAGGTGTTCAAGTGGCAAACCCGCATCATGATGCACCCCATCGAGACCAGCGGCGCGGTGGCGAAACCGAATTCCTCCGCCCCCAAAAGCGCGGCGATGACCACGTCCCGGCCGGTCTTCAACTGGCCGTCGGTCTCGACCGCGATGCGGCTGCGGAGGTTGTTCAGGACGAGCGTCTGGTGGGTTTCCGCCAGGCCGAGTTCCCACGGCAGGCCCGCGTGTTTGATGCTGGTCTGGGGCGACGCGCCGGTGCCGCCATCGTGGCCGCTGATGAGCACCACGTCTGCGTGCGCCTTGGCCACGCCGGCCGCGACGGTGCCCACCCCGACTTCGGCGACGAGCTTCACGCTGATGCGCGCGTTTTCGTTCGCGTTCTTCAAGTCGTGGATCAACTCGGCGAGGTCTTCGATCGAGTAAATGTCGTGGTGCGGCGGCGGCGAAATCAGGCCCACGCCGGGCGTCGAGTGACGCACCTTGGCGATCCACGGATAGACCTTCTGGCCGGGCAACTGGCCGCCTTCGCCGGGCTTGGCGCCCTGGGCCATCTTGATCTGCAGTTCGCGGGCGTTGACGAGGTAATGGCTGGTGACGCCGAAGCGCCCGGAGGCCACCTGCTTGATCGCCGAATTCTTCGAATCGCCCAGTTCGTTCTGCCAGAGGTAGCGTTGCGGATCTTCGCCGCCTTCGCCGGTATTGCTGCGGCCGCCGATGCGGTTCATCGCGATGGCCAGCGTCTCGTGCGCCTCCTGGCTGATCGAGCCGTAGCTCATGGCGCCGGACTTGAAGCGCTTCATGATCGACTCGACGGATTCGACCTCGTCGATCGGCACGGGCGTGCGCTTTTTGAAATCGAGCAGGCCGCGGAGCGTGCACAAGTATTCCGCCTGCGCGTTCACGCTGCGGGAATACTGCTGGAACAACTCGTAGCTGCCCAGCCGGACCGCCTGCTGGAGCTTGTGGATCGTGTCCGGGTTGAACAGGTGGAACTCGCCGTCCTGCCGCCATTGGTACTGCCCGCCGGCGTCCAGCGCGTGCCCGTTCACCTGCCGGTCCGGGAAGGCCTGCCGGTGCCGGACGATGGCTTCCTGGGCGATCACGTCCAGGCCCACGCCTTCGATGCGCGACGGCGTCCAGGTGAAATATTTGTCGATGACCGAATGGTGCAGGCCGACGGCCTCGAAAATCTGCGCGCCGCGATAGCTCTGGATCGTGGAGATGCCCATCTTCGAGCACACCTTGACCACGCCCTTGACGACCGCCTTCGCGTAATTCTTGCACGCGGTCTTGTGGTCGATGTCCTTGAGCAACCCCTGGCGGATCATGTCGTCGAGGGTCTCGAAGGCGAGGTACGGATTGATGGCGCTGCAGCCGTAACCGATGAGCAATGCGAAGTGGTGCACCTCGCGGGGTTCGCCCGATTCGAGGACCAAGCCCACGCGCGTGCGGGTGCCGGTGCGGATCAAGTGGTGGTGCAATCCCGAAACCACCAGCAACGACGGCAGCGGCGCGTTCTCCGCGTCGATGCCGCGATCGGACAGGATGAGGATGTTGACGCCTTCCTGGATCGCGCGATCGGCCTTCGCGTACAACGCGGCCATCGCCCGCTCCAGGCCCAGCGGTCCGTCGGCCGGGTTGAAAAGAATCGGCAGCGTGACGGACCGGAAGTCGCCCTGCGCGACGTGGCGCAGTTTCGCCAGTTCCTCGTTGGTGAGGACGGGCGTCTTGAGCTTGATGAGGTGGCAACTTTCCGGGACGGGCTTGAGCAGGTTGCGCTCAGACCCCGTGCAGGTCTCCGTGGCCGTCACGATCTCCTCGCGGATGCAATCGATCGGCGGATTGGTGACCTGGGCGAAGAGCTGTTTGAAATAGTTGTAGAGCAGCACCGGCCGGTTCGAGAGCACGGCAAGCGGCGTGTCGTTGCCCATCGAACCCACGGCCTCGACGCCGTCGCGGGCCATCGGCACGAGCAGCAGGCGCAATTCCTCAAAGGTGTAGCCGAACGCCTGCTGGCGTTGCAGGACGGTCTTGTGATCCGGCTCCGGCACCGACGGCGGGTCCGGCAGGTGCGCCAGTTCGACCTGGTGCTTGTTCAACCACTGCCGGTACGGCTGGGCGGAGGCGATCTCGTGCTTGATCTCCTCGTCGGAGATGATCCGGCCTTCCTGCGTGTCGATCAGGAACATGCGGCCGGGCTGGAGCCGGCCTTTGCTCAGCACGCGATCCGGCGGGATGTCCAGCACGCCCACCTCCGACGCCATGACCACCAGGTCGTCCTTGGTGACGTAATACCGCGAAGGCCGCAGGCCGTTGCGGTCCAGCACGGCGCCGATCCGGATGCCGTCCGTGAAGGCGATCGAGGCCGGGCCGTCCCACGGCTCCATGAGACACGAGTGGTATTCGTAGAATGCCCGCTTCTCGTCGCTCATGCTCTCGTGGTTCTGCCACGGTTCCGGGATCATCATCATCACCGCGTGCGGCAGGGGGCGGCCGGCGAGGACCAGCAGTTCGAGGCAATTGTCGAACATCGCCGAGTCGCTGCCGTTGGTGTTGATGATCGGGAGAATCTGTTTGATGTCCTCGCCGAACAGGTCGGACTCGAACATCGCCTGGCGCGCGTGCATCCAGTTGATGTTGCCGCGCAGGGTGTTGATTTCCCCGTTGTGAGCAGCGTAGCGGTACGGGTGGCCGCGCTCCCAGCTCGGAAACGTATTGGTGCTGAAACGCGAGTGCACCAGCGCCAGCGCGCTTTCCAGGTTCGGATCCATCAGGTCCGGGTAATACGCCGGCAACTGCTCCGGGGTGAGCATGCCTTTATAGCACAGCGTCTTGTAAGACATGCTGGCGCTGTACCAGTAATGGCTGCCCTTGAGGCCGGAGTTGCGGATTTCGGTGACCGCCCGCTTGCGGATCACGAACAGTTTCCGCTCGAACGCCATGTCGTCCGCCAGGTTCGGGCCGCGCCGGATGAACACCTGGCGCATGAACGGCTCGCTCGCCTTGGCGGAATTGCCGATCATCGAGTTGTCGGTCGGCACGGTGCGCCAGCCGAGCACTTCCTGGCCTTCCTCGGCGACGATCACCTCGAAGAGCCGCTCGCAGTTCCGGCGCTGTGCCGGATCGGGCGGCAGGAACAACATGCCCACGCCATACTCCCCGCGCGGCGGCAGCTTGATGCCCGCGTGGGCCGTGGCCTTCCGCAGGAATTTGTCCGGCATCTGGATCAGCACGCCGGCGCCGTCGCCGGTGTTGGCTTCCGAACCGCAGGCGCCGCGATGCGACAGGTTCAAGAGCACCTGCAGCCCCTGGCGGACAATCTCGTTCGAGGCCTTGCCCTTGATGTTGACCACAAAGCCGACGCCGCACGCGTCGTGCTCAAACCAGGGATCGTACAAACCCTGCTTCGCGGGGGGTCCCAGCAAGGGGCGGCCGCCCGCCGCCGACTGGCCTTCAGGCTGCATCGTCATCTTCGTTCGGTTCGTTCCGTTCACTCTGCGTTCGTGTCCAAAATTTTGAGATTAATAACCACTTGTACCCCGCAACGCAACAGTCATTCGTGCCCGCGTCGCCAGGCCACATGAATGATCGGGCCGGAAGGGGGTGCGGCGGGTCCCGCGCGAGAAGTCCCGGCGGGGCGTCGCCGGGGGTGGTTTCCGGCTCCGCCGGGCGCGCTGCGCGAACAGCATCGGGACAACCAGCCCGCGCGGGAAGCGCAAAAATCGACTCCGCCCTCGACGCCTCCCGCGGGTTCGCCGAAGCTCGCCCCCGGCATGGCGGGCATCGTCCTGGAAAACGTCAGCAAGGATTTCGTCGGGCCGCGCGGCCGGACGGTGCCGGCGATCCGCTCGCTCAACCTCGCCATCGCCGGCGGCGAGTTGCTCGCCGTGGTCGGTCCTTCCGGCTGCGGCAAAACCACGCTCCTGCGCCTCATCGCCGGCCTCGAGACGCCTTCCGCGGGCCGCATTCAAATGGACGACCGCGACCTGGCCGGGGTGCCGCCGGCGGCGCGCGGCGTCGGTTTCGTTTTTCAAAGCGGCGCGTTGTACCCGCATCTCAGCGCCTTTGAAAACCTGGCTTTGGGTCTGCGCCTGCGCGGTGTGGCGCGCAGCGAAATCGACACACGCGTCCGCGAAGTCTCCAGCCTGCTTGGCCTCGCGCCGATGCTCGAACGTCGCCCCGGCGAACTGTCCGGCGGCGAACGCCAGCGCGTCGCGCTCGGCCGGGCGCTGATCAACCGGCCGCGGGTGCTGCTGCTCGACGAACCGCTGGCCGCGCTGGACGCCCCGTTGCGCGCGCAGCTCCGGCGCGAGATCGCGCGCGTGCATCGCGAACTCGGCGGCCTGTGGCTGCACGTCACTCACGACCAGGCCGAGGCGCTGAGCCTGGGCGACCGCGTGGCGGTGTTGTGCGCCGGCGCGTTGCAGCAAGTCGCGCCTCCGCGCGAGCTTTACGAGCGGCCGGCGAATGTTTTCGTCGCCGGCTTCATCGGTTCGCCGCCGATGAACCTGATCCCCGGCACGCTGACTTCCCGCGATGGCCATTGGCAGTTCACCGCCGCCGAAGGCCGGCCCGGCCGGCCGTGGACGTTGCCCGGCGCACTGGCGGCGCGCTGGGCGGACCGCGGCGGCCGGTCCATCACGCTGGGCTTGCGGCCGGAACACATCGTTCTGGGCGGCGCCGACGCGGAATCCGCGGGCGATACGCTGGGCGCGCTGGTCGAGTTGGTGGAGCCGCTGGGCGCGGACGGCGCGTGTCTGCATCTGGACGTGGAGGGCTGCCGGTTGGTGGCGCAGGTGGCGGGCGTGACGGTTCCACGCCCCGGCGAACGCATCACCGCCACGCTGCGACTCGATCGAGCGCACGCCTTCGACGGAGCGACGGGTCAGGCGCTTTGATCGGCGCGAAGCTTGACCGCGGCCAGCCGGCGGGAGATGAACGGTCGCACGCGCATGGCTGCCCGAGGTGATCGTTGGAATGAAGCCGTGCCGACCAGCGCCACGTTGGTCGGCGTGCTGTTCCTGGTTGGCTTCGCCACGATGCTGCTGCCGGGGCTGCGCAACTTCGGCATCGTGCCCCGCACCGCGCCGGGTCTGATCGGCGTGGTCTTCGCGCCGCTGTTGCACGCGAACGCGGCGCACCTGCTCGCAAATGCCTTTCCGCTCTTCGTGCTGCTGGTCCTGCTGTTTGCGGATCGACGCTACCAGCCGTGGCCGACACTGGCGGGCATCTGGATCGCCGCCGGGCTGGGCACCTGGCTGATCGGCCGCGGCGGCACGGTGCACCTGGGCGCCAGTTCGCTCATTTACGGTTTGGTCACCTACCTGGTGACGGCCGGATTCGTCTTGCGGAGCTGGCGCGCGGCGTTCGTGGCGGTGCTGGTGGCGGTGCTGTACGGCGGCATTTTTTACGGCGTGCTGCCGCAACGAGGTCCGATTTCGTGGGAGGGTCATCTCAGCGGGGCGCTGGCGGGCGTGCTCCTGGCCAGTCGGCGGCGGCGTTGAGCGAACGCTCGGTTGGACACCAACACGGCGTTTTCCGGCGCGCCGTCCTGAGCCCGCGAACTTGCGGCAAGGGCCACCTGTGCGAGTGTACGCCAACAACATTGCCTATGACCTCCCCATCCCTGAATGACAAATCCGGCGCCTGGAGCCGACGCGATTTCGTCCGCTCGGTCGCCGCCACCGGCCTCGTGTTGAGCGCTGGCGCCCCCGCGCTCGGCGCTGAAACTCGATCCGGCGACATGCTTTATCGAACGCTGGGCCGCACCGGCGAAAAGGTCTCCGTCATTGGCCTGGGCGGCTTTCACGCCGGCACGCCCCGCGACGAACAGGACAGCCTGCGTCTCATCCGCACCGCGATCGACCGCGGCGTCACGTTCATGGACAACTGCTGGGATTACCTGGACGGCGCCAGCGAAATCCGGATGGGCAAGGCGCTGCGGGACGGCTACCGGGACAAAGTTTTCCTGATGACCAAGATCGACGGCCGCACGCGGCGCGCCGCGGCGCAGCAAATCGACGAGTGCCTGCAACGGCTCCAGACCGACCGCATCGACTTGATGCAACACCACGAGATCATCCGGTTCGAAGACCCGGACCGCGTGTTCGCCGAGGACGGCGCGATGGCGGCGGTGGTGGCGGCGAAACAGGCTGGAAAGGTGCGCTACATCGGGTTTACCGGGCACAAGGACCCGCTGGTGCACTTGCGCATGTTGGAAATCGCGGCGCAGCACGGTTTCCATTTCGATGCCGTGCAAATGCCGCTCAACGTCATGGACGCGCATTTCCGCAGCTTCGCCAAACAGGTGTTGCCCGTGCTGGTGAAGGAAGGCATCGGCGTGCTGGGGATGAAACCGCTGGGCAGTGGAGCCATCCTTCGCAGCGGCGCGGTGACGGCCATCGAATGTCTGCATTACGCGCTGAACCTGCCGACCTCGGTGGTGATCACCGGCATGGAAAACCTGGCGCGTTTGGATCAGGCGCTCGAAGCGGCGCGAACCTTCAAGCCGATGAGCGAGGCGGAGGTGGCGGCGCTGCTGGCGAAGACCGCATCGCTCGCGGCCAGGGGCCAATACGAGCGGTTCAAGACCACCGCCGCGTTCGACGGCACCGCGCGCCACCCCGAATGGCTCGGGTAAAGACCGCCGCGCTGGGCACCCCGGATTGGGTTGCGGCGGAGGACGCCTTGGCATCAAGGTCAGCCCAGGCAAAGCCGCCCGCGCGTCATCGTCGGTGTGTTTGCGCCGCTGCTCGGTGCGCTCCTCGTTGGGTCATTGCACGGCGCGGCGCCAGCGGAGTTTCCGCTCCGGGTTGGCAAGGACCGGCGGCAGTTGGTGGACCACGCGGGCAAGCCGTTTCTGGTGGTGGGCGACATCGCGGAGCGGCGCTGAACTTCACGCCATGCTTTTCAAGTACCGGATCGACCGTTCGGCCTGCTCGAGGGTGCCGCATTCGACGGACAGGACGATGTCGCGCGGGCAGTCCCGCTGCATGATCGCGAGCACTTTCTTCCAGTCCACGACGCCGTCGCCGCAGGCGCAGCCCACGGCCGTGCCCGTGACTTTGCCGCGTTCCGCCGTGCCTTGCTCCACCGAGATGTCCTTGGCGTGGAGGTGCACCAACCGCTTGACCACGCGCTTGAGCCACTTGATCGGGTCGTGGCCGCACAGGAAGGCATTGCCGGTGTCGAAGTTGATCCCCACCGCCGGGCTCTTCACCAGCTTGGCGATGCGGTCCAGACCTTCGGGCGTCCGGCTGTACTGTTGGTGGCATTCCAGGCCGATCAAAATGCCCCGCGGCTCGGCGACCTTGGACGCCTCCATGATCGTGTAACGCATCAGGGTGAAGTCCTCGTCCTCGGTGGTCCAGGGTTGCTTGGGGCCTTCGTCGGTGTTGACGACCGGCGCGCCGCACTCGGCGGCGAAGCGGATGGCCTGCTTGAGGTACTCGACGCCGATCTCCGGCTTGGTCAGGGGCGTGTGGGCGGAGAGGCCGGAGAGCCGGACGCCGGCCTGCTCGCAGGCGCGCTTGAGGCGGAGCGGGTCGTCGAGCATGGAGACGCTGTGGAAGTAGCCGGCCTCGCTGAGGAGTTCGCGGCCCCAGTGGACCATCGGCTCGACGTGCGTGTAGCCGAGCTCGGCGGCCTTTTGGACGCCCCACTCGAAGTGCTTGTCCGCGTGGCGGACGAATTCCAGGTTGATGCCGAAATGGACTTTGCCCATAGGTGGTGTGGTTTTGCGATTGTGTGCGCTTGGCCCAAGGCAAGCGCAGCCACGGGCGCAAAGCAAGGCTGTTCGCGACAGCACACAGGCCGGAACAGCGCCGACAACGTTCTGCGGTTGGCCCGAACGATCATGCCCAAGACCGCGTCAAGACGAGAACGAACGCGTTGACCGTGGCCCCCGCCGCGAGAAAGCTTCTAAGAAATTCCCGGCTGGCACGTTAATCAGATGCGAGGCTCAACATGCAGGAAACAGATCAGACGGCCGGCAATGAAGTTGCCAACGCCGAGGGCGACTGGGTCATGGAGGCCTTCCGCCAGCACCAAGCCGCGTTGGTGAGTTACGTCCAGCACGTGCTGGGCGACCTCGATCAAGCCCGCGACGTGGTGCAGGAGGCTTTCCTGCGGTTGTGCCGCGAAGACGATTCGGCCCTGCGTGGCCGCGTGGCGCCGTGGTTGTACACGGTCTGCCGGCGGCGGGCCTTGGACCTCCTGCGAAAGGAGCGTCGCATGCAACCGATCAACGAAATCCAGAGCGAGCGATGGGCAAGCCGCGAGCCGACGCCGGCCGCCGCGGCCGAGACAAACGACCAGGCCGGCCGCGCGCTGCGTTTCCTGCAACGACTGCCGGAAAATCAGCGCGAGGTGGTGGTCCTGAAATTTCAGCACGCGCTCAGCTACCGGGAAATCAGCGGCGTCACCGGCCTGGCGGTCAGCCACGTCGGCTTCCTGATCCACACCGCCTTGAAAACCCTGCGCCGCTGGCTGGACGTGGAACCCGCGCCCGCGGCCGAACCCGAACGGAGGTCGCCATGAATCTCACCCCCGACAATCCCAAACTCACCGCCTACGTGCTCGAAGAACTTGACCCCGCCGAGCAGGCGGCCGTGGGCGCCACCATCCAAGACTCCGCCCCGCTCTACGAGGAAACGCTGCAAATTTACGCCACCGCCCGCTGGCTGGTGGACGGATTGAAGGACGCGCCGCAACCGGGCCTCGATGCGGACCGGGAGGCGGTCGTTACCCAGACCATCGAACGACGGGCAGTTTCGGGCGCGGGAGCCCTCGCGGCCTGCGTCGCCATCGCGCCGGACACGAGTGGAATCCGGCGCTGAATCAGTTTGTTATTCATGCGAATCGGGGTTCTGGGCGGGGGTTCAGGGTGCGGTGAGGCGCCGCGGCTTATAGGCCCAGTTTCGGGGCGATCCACTTGGACCAGACGGCGCTGGTCACGAGGGCAATGACGGCAGTGAGGATGAACTTCGGCGAGGGCATAACGGGCAGTTTTTGGTTCGGCGAACCTTCCGGGCCGTACTTCGGTTCCGGCCGCATCGGGCCTGTCCGGTTCGACGCCGGCAGTTTCGCGCCGGCTGTGCGCGCGACCAAGCGACAGGACACGACACGAGTCGACAGGTCTCAGTCGGCTTTGACAACCGTTTTGGTTCCAAATAGGTTCCACGCATGAGCGTCTCCTTGACTTTGAAAGGCGTGCCCCGTGAGTTGAACGCGGCCTTGAATGCGGCCGCGCGGCAGCATCGGCGCAGCAAAAATGCCGAAACCATTCTCTGGCTCGAAGAGCGGGCGCAATGGCAGCCGTCCGCCCGTCATGATCCGGCCCAGTTGCGCCGCGAGGCGCGCGCTTTGGCGCGCAAGTTCACGGTGCGCCTTTCGGAAGCGGAATATCGCCGGTTGGTGCGGGAGGGACGACCATGATCGTCGTGGACAACAGCGTGCTGGCCGGCTTCGCGTTGGGCATGGACGCTTACCATCAGACCGCCATTCGGGCACATCACAAGGATCCTGACTGGCACGCGCCCGAATTGGCGCGCAGCGAGTTTCGCAGCGTGGCCGGCGGCTGTCTGCGCCGCGGCGAATCCCTGACCGAGTTGTTGGCGGCGGCGGCGCTTGCGGATAAGACGGCTACGTTCTATCGGCTGAACGCCAATGAAGTTTTTGCCATCCTCCAGGAAAGTCCGCTCTCGGCTTACGATGCCGAATTTGTCGCCTTGTCGCGCCGGTTGGGGTGTCGGTTGGTTACGACCGATAAACTGGTGTTGAAGCACTATCCAGCGCTGACCGTGCGCTTGTCCGACTTCGCCGGCTAGAACACCCGCCCCGCCACCAGCCCGCCGGTCTTCAGGTTCCGCGCGAGGTACTGGCCCGGCGCCAAGGCCCGGAAGGCGTCAACCGCGTCATTCTCTGCACCGACGGCGATTTCAACGTCGGCATCGTGAATCCCGCCGAGTTACAGCGGTTGGTCCAGTCCGAGGCGCGATCGGGCGTGTTCCTGTCCGTGCTCGGCTTTGGCGTCGGCAACTACAAGGATTCGACGATGGAGCGCCTGGCCGATTGCGGCAACGGCAACTACGCTTACGTGGACACGTTGAAGGAAGCGCAAAAGGTGTTGGTTGAGCAAATGAGCGGCACGCTGGTCGTCGTGGCCAAAGACGTGAAGGCACAGGTCGAATTCAACCCCAGCACCGTTCGCGAATACCGGCTCCTCGGCTACGAAGACCGCACGCTCGCGCCGCAGGATTTCAACAACGACCGCAAGGACACCGGTGACCTTGGCGCCGGCCACACGGTAACGATGCTTTACGAAATCGCGCCCAACGATGATCGGTCGCGCCGCTCCGACGTGGACCCGCTGCGCTACCAGCCTTCGCCGCGGCGGCCGATTCCAGGCGCGGCGAGTGACGAGTTGCTGACGCTGAAACTTCGTTATCAGGAACCGGACGGCGATGTGAGCCGATTGCTCGAGTTTCCGCTCACGGACAGTGGCCGGACTTACGCGCAGGCGTCGGCCGATTTCAAATTCGCCTCGGCGGTGGCCGCCTTCGGCATGGTCCTTCGCGCGTCGTCATACAAAGGCTCAGCTACGCTGGGCGGCGTGCGCGAACTCGCCGGGGAGGGCATCGGCCCCGATCCTGGCGGCTATCGGCAGGAGTTTCTGGACCTGGTCCGGCGGGCGGAAAACCTGAGACCACCGCACCCGCCAACGCCCACTTCGCCTCGGTAGGACGACGCTCCCGCGAAGCCCAGACTTTTCTCTCGGTCAGCCAGTTGTCCCAGACGAAGGTCTCGTGGTGGATGGGTCGGCTCAGCAGGAGCTTCGCCCTACCGTATGGACTTTCCCGGCTCGGCAGCCCCCACTGAGGATTGAGTCGTTACGGCTTGGTCTTGGCCTCGAGTTCCTTGAGCCACTTCTGGTAGCGCGCTTCGAGGAACTCGCGCGACTTGTGATCGGGGTAGTTGAGCACCAAGTAGTCGAGTGTGAACTTGTCGCCCTTCTTGTACTCGAGCGGCGCCTGGTCGAGGTTCTGAGTCGCCGACAGGTAGGCAAACGGGTCGAGCATGCTGAAGAAACGACTTTCGCCGGCGTTGTGCGGGCTGGCAAAGATGGCAGCGGTAACGGGGTGGCCGTCGATCTCGTGCTCGGTGGCGGCCCAGCGCGCTGGGGTCACGTCGCCCCGCTGCTCGGCCGAATAGGGTGTGTTCTCGGAGTTCAGGTGCTTGGCCTGGTGGTCGAAGGCGCGCACAAAGCGCATGCCCAGGCCGTGATAGTTCGCGCCGGTGAGCTTGACGACATCCGCGCCGGGGCCGGCGGTGAATTCAGCGTGCCACGCCAGCGCCACTTCACCCGCGGCTTCGTCCGCGACGAGGGTGAGCGTGCGCACTTCGCGCAAGAGCGCGCGCTCGAACCGGTCCGGCGCTTCGCGGTTGGTGTCGGCCAGCCAGAAAATGCCTTGAGTAAACACGGCCATCGGGTGGCCTTCCGGCGTGCGCGCCACGTAACGCATCGGCACGGGCGAGACTTCCTCCACGCCCGGATCGTTCGCCTCCTCCCAGAAATTCCGGCCGTTCACGGTGATGCCGTACATGAGGCCGTGGTGATGGCGGTGGTCGGGCGGTGAATCGAGCAGGAAGTTGTCGCCGCGCAGCGTGCGCAGTTCCTTCACGTACGGCTTGAACTGCTCGGGCGCCATCGAGAACAGGAGCAGGCTGCGGTCGTGCAGCGTGATCTCGATCTCGGATTTGGAGGGCTTCACGATCATCTTGATCGGCGGCAACTGGAGCACCATGTCCTCCAGCCCCCCGCTCCGGGAGATCAGCGGCGGCGGTTCTGCACCCAGCAGGGATGCGGCCAGGGCCAAACCGAGCACGCCAACCGGCAGGCGCACCAGCAGACCGGAATTGCGGAGGACACGGCCAGGAGAAACGCGATCAAGCTTCATACGCAAAGTGTTTTTCACGGCCCAGTCTGGGACCTGGCGGGCGGTTTGGCCAGTCCCAAGCCCGGCCGGCTCAACCAGGCCGGCACCAGCACCAGCACGGAAGCCTGGGCCGCAATGAACGTGCCGGCCAGCAACAGACCGAAGTGGACGACCGGCGGAAACGACGAGAGCGTGAACAGCGCCAGCACGCCCACGAGAATCACGGTGGTCCAGATGATCGGCGGGCCTTTGATCCGCAGGGTCTCCCGCACCGCGTCCGCGGCCGATCGGCCTGCCTGCCGTTCCTCGCGCCAGTGCGTCAGAAAATGCACGGTGTCGTCCTCGACGATCCCCAGCGCGACGGCGCCGACCATGACGGTGATCGAGTTCAACGGCAATTGGGCGAAGCCGGCGCCCGCCAGCACGACCGCCACCGGCACGGCGTTCGCGATCACCGCCAGCAAAGCCAGCCGCACCGAGCGCCACAGCACGGCCAGCACCAGCGCGATCGTTACCACCGCGCTCCCCGCGCTGTCCACCTGGCTGCGCAAAATCCGGCGGTCTGCTTCGAGGATCGAATGCATGCCTTTCGCGGCCGACACGCTCACGCCCGCCGGGGCAGTGCGCTCGGCGTAGCCCTGGATTTCGCCGATCAGCCGCAGGTACCGCGTCGCCGGCAAATCCCGCGTGCGCACCACCAGTTCCGCGGTGCGCGCCGCCGGATCGGCCAGCGCGGCCAGGAACGGGAAATCGTACGAGCGAATCGCCGTCGCGAAGAGCGCGATCAAGAGTGAGCTTTCCGGCAGCTTCAGCGCTTCCAGCCGGCCGCCTTCCCAAATCTGGTTCACCATCGCCAGCAATTGCGGGTACGAAAAGACACCGGTGGTCTCCGGTCGCGCATCGGCGAAGCGCTGCACGGCTTCGAGGTAGCGCAAAAAGGCCGGGTCGTTCAGGCCGTTGGTGTGGCCGGAATCGAAGTCGATCTGGACGACGTTGATGCCGCCATAGACGCGGTCCAGTTCCTCCAGCGCCTGCCGCGTGGGGCTGCGCGGCGAAAGCGTTTCGATCATGCGCACGTCCGTGCGGACCCGCGCCAAGCCCGCGACGGCGAACACCGCGGCCAGCGCCGCGACCGACACGATCCACCGCCACCGCGCCTGCACGAACCGCGCCCACCGGCCGGCCAGATCGCCATCGCCCGTCAGTGGATTGCGCGTCAGCGCCGGATCGCGCCGCGGCAGCGGCCAGCGGGTGGCGAACAGTTTGAGCAGCGCCAGCCCGGGACCGAAGGTGAAGCCGTGCACGACCGCCAGGCACAAGGCGCCGAGCCAGCCGAAATCGCGCATTTGCGGGATGCCGCCGACGGTCAACGACAGCAGACCGATGACGGTGGTCAGCGTGGACAGCGCCGCCGGCCGCACCACCGTTTTCAAGGCGGCGCGGATCGCCTCGTCCGCGCCCAGACCTTCGCCCGCGGCGCGCCGGTAGGCCGTCAGCAAGTGCATCAACAAGGTGAGATGAATGCCGGTCAGCAACGGCAGCAACATCACGGAAAAGACGTTCAGTTGCGCGCCGGCCGTGTGAATGACGCCGGGCAGGAGCGCGAGCACGGAGACTTGGTTCAACAACGTCAGGACGGTGAGCCGCACCGACCGGAACGTGAGCCAGAGCACGAGCACCACCACGGCGAGCGCCGCGGGCAGGAAGCGAACCAAGTCGTGGCGCAGCGTGGCGCGGATTTCGTCGGCGATCAGCGGCACCGCCAGGACACGCAACGACAGGCCGGCCGCGCGGAACGGCGCGAGCACCGCGTCCACCCGGGCGCGAAAGTGCGCCTGCGCCTGCGGGCTGGCAGCCTGGCGATCGTATTGGACGGTCAGCAGCGTGTGCCAGCCGTCGGCCGAGACCATGATGTTCCGCACCAGCGGATGGGACAGGCAGAAGGTTTTCAATTCCGCCAGTTCGCCGGGCGTGAGCGGACCGTCCGGGACCAGCGGCACCATGTCGAAACCGAACCCGCGCCGCACCGGCTTTACCGAGTGGGTGAGACTCTTGACTTCGAGCACGTCCGGCTGGCGCTCGAAGGCGTCGCTGAGCCGGCGCACGGTGTCGAGGCCGGCGTTCGTGAAGAGGTTCGTCAGTTCCAGGCTCACGACCAGGACGTCGGTGTCGCCGAGGATTTCGCGGACCTGTTCGTAGCTGGCCAGGCTGCGTTGGTCGCCTTGGAGCAAGGCCCTCAATTCCGCGCTGACGCCGAACCGGGCGAGCGGAAGCAATAGCGGCAAACAGAGCAACGCCGTAATGGCGAGCGACGCGCGCGGGAAGCGGAGAAACGGATTCCAATCGCGGCGTGTCACAGCGGCACAGGCTAGCGGCCAAATGCCGGCCGCGAAACAAAAAGCGGCGGTGGTTAAGCCGGAACGATGCTGTTGGATGGGGACCGCACGCGGCCCGCGTGTGATTCCGGTGGCTGCTGACGTCAGTCAGCGGCTGCTCTTTCCGCGTTGGATGCGGATAATGGACAGGACGGCGTTTCGGCGAGCCGCCGAACACCGCAGGCCAGCGGCCTGCGCTCCCCATTTCTACTGCCTCGTTCCGGCTAAGACCATCGCCACCGCCGGTACGACCTTGGATTTTTCCAGGCGACTTCGGCTTGCGGACAACGCCCTTTGCCACAGACTTTCAGCGCGTGCCAACCGCACCGCCAGCCAGCAGCATCGCCGCCGCGCCGTATCCGGAGCGCGCGGCGGATCGCGATGGCTGGATTCTCGCCCGCCGCGGTCCGCGCCCGGCCCGCGACCTCCGGCGACCGCACGCCGCCTTCGTTGAGGCCGAGCGCGACGCCCGCGGCGAACTCGTGCCGGTGCTCACCGTGCTTTTGACCAGCCGGGAATGTCCGTGGCGTTGCCTGATGTGCGATCTGTGGCAGTTCACGGTTCCGGACGACATCCCGCCCGGCGCCATTCCCGGCCAACTGCGGACCGCGCTCGCCACCACAGCCGGCGCCACCCCCCAGCCGCGCCAGCTCAAACTTTACAACGGCGGCAGCTTCTTCGATCCGCGCGCGATTCCGCCGGCGGACTTTCCCGCCATCGCGGCCCTGGCGGCGGGCTTTGACCGCGTGATCGTCGAGTGCCACCCGGCGTTGGTCGGCTCACGAGTACTTGCATTTCGCGACTGTCTCAGCCTGGCGGCGGCCAACGCACACGGCGCGCCCCCAACGCTCGAAGTGGCGATGGGACTCGAGACCGCCCACCCCGGCGTGCTCGCGCGACTCAACAAGCGCCTGACGCTCGACGGCTTTCGGCGCGCGGCCGACTTCTTGCGCGAACACGGTCTGGCCTTGCGGGTGTTCATCCTGGTCAAACCGCCGTTTCTGGCCGAGGCCGAAGCCTTGGAATGGGCTTGCCGTTCGCTCGATTTTGCCTTCGATGGTGGCGCCACCGTGGCCGTTTTGATCCCGACCCGGCCTGGCAATGGCGCGCTCGAAGCGCTGGCCGCGGCGGGCCAGTTCGCGCTTCCCCGGCTTGCGACCCTGGAGGCCGCGCTCGATTACGGCGTCGGTTTGGGGCGCGGACGCGTCTTCGCCGACCTGTGGAACCTGGAGCGGTTCGCCGATTGCCCGGCCTGTTTCGCCGCGCGCCGAGAACGGTTGGTGCGCGCCAACCACGAGCAAACGGCGCAGCCTCGCCCGATCTGCCAAGTCTGTGGCGGCGCACCGCCAGCGACTTTGTGAACGCAGCCAACTGAATTCATGCCTGCGAATTTCGACCTCGCCATCGTGGGTTCCGGCTTCGCCGGCGCCTTGACCGCCATGATCGCCCGGCGGCTGGGGCGCTCGGTGTTGATGCTCGAACGCGGACGGCATCCGCGGTTCGCGATCGGCGAATCCTCCACGCCGCTGGCGAACGTGCTTTGGGTGGAACTGGCCCGCCGGTACGACCTGCCGGCGCTGGCGCCTTTGGCCAAGCACGGCCCGTGGCGGCGCGCGCATCCGGAGATCGCGTGCGGCCTGAAGCGCGGTTTCAGTTTTTTTCATCACCGGTTCGGCGAGGCGTTCGCGGACGATGCCGCGCGCAGCCGTCAGTTGCTGGTGGCCGCCAGCACCAACGACGACGAGGCGGACACGCATTGGTACCGGCCTGACTTCGATGCGTTCCTCGTGGCCGAAGCCTGCCGGCTCGGCGTCGAGTACTTGGACGAAACTGCCCTAGAATCGCCGGCCTTCACGGGCGGCCGCGTGGAGTTGACCGGCCAACGCCACGGCAAACCGGTCAAGGCCACGGCGCGGTTCGTGGTGGACGCGTCGGGGCCGCGCGGATTCCTGTTTCGGGCGCTGGGTTTGCCGGAAGCGCGCTTTGAATCGGTGCCGCCCACGCAAGGTCTTTACACGCACTTTGCGGGTGTCGGCCGGTTTGGGGAGGTGCTCGCGGCGGGCGACGGCTTGGCTGGCGGCAGACTTGGCGAGGCACCGCCATACCCGGTGGACGACGCGGCATTGCATCACGTCTTCGACGGCGGCTGGATCTGGGTGTTGCGGTTCAGCAACGGCCTGACCAGCGCCGGCGTGGCGGCCCGCGACGACGTGGCCGCGGAGTTGCGCTTCGCCGAAGGCGCCCCGGCCTGGGAGCGGTTGCTCGCGCGGCTGCCGTCGGTGCGCGCCCAGTTCGCGCCGGCGGTGGCCACCCGGCCTTTTATCCATGCGCCGAAACTGTCGTTCCTTTCGGGTGCGGTGACCGGGCCAAACTGGGCGTTGCTGCCGCACGCGGCGGGTTTCATCGACCCGCTGCTCTCGACCGGTTTTCCCCTGTCGTTGTTCGGCATCGGCCGACTGGCAACGGCGCTCGAAGGCGGTCCGGATAACTCCGAGTTCGCGGAAAATTTGGCCGAGTACGGCCGCCAGACGCAGGCAGACCTGCTTGCGGCGGAGCGGTTGGTGGGCGGTTTGTACGCCGCGATGGCGGACCCGCCGTGCTTCAACGCGCTGGCGCTGCTTTATTTTGCCGCGGCCAGTTTCAGCGAGGTGACGCGCCGGCTGGGCCGCCCGCAACTCGCGCCCGGTTTTCTGCTGCATCGGCACGCGCAATTCGGTCCGGCCACCGCGCGTTGCTGCGCTCTGGCCCGGAGCTTCCGCGAAGCTGGCACCTTTGGTTCTGCGCAACGGGAGGCGTTGTCCGCTGCGGTGCGGTCCGCCATCGAGCCGTTCAACTTGATGCGCCTGGGCGATGCAGCCCGCCGGAATTGGTACCCGGTCAAACCGGAGGATTTCCTGGCCGCCGCGCCGCGATTGAACCCGCCCGCCATCGCCAGGCCGGACCCGGCGGCGTGAAGCGCGCCGGTGGGGGGACAAAAAAGGAGCATAGAAAGTCAAGAAACGCCAAGCATCCACCCGGCCGGTGCCTACACTCGGCTTCTACATGGCGGCGACGTTTGGCGAACTAAAGCACGGCACGGTCGTCCGGACTTTGCGCCGGTGCCTGCTTTTTTCGGGGTCGCCCACGGCTTTATTGGAGCGGGTGGCGGCAATCACGGTGACCAAAAGCCTGCGGGCGGGCGAATACCTGTTTCACGAAGGCTCGCCGGTCCACGGCATCTACGTGGTTCGCACCGGGGCGATCAAGGTTCACCGGGTCAACCCGCTCGGGCGCGAGCAAGTGATCCACGTGTTCCGGCCGTTCGAATCGTTTGCCGAGGAATCGCTGGTTTCGCCGGCCGGGCATCCGGCTTGCGCGAGCGCGACGGAAGCGTCGGCCGTGCTGCTGGTCCGCAAGGCGGAGTTTCTGGCCTTGCTGCGCCGCCAGCCGGAACTGTCGTTGGGCGTGTTGCGGTCGTTGAACCACCATGTGCAAATCCTGGTGAGTTTGCTGGACGACTTGACGCTCAAAGACGTGAAGACGCGGCTGGCGAACTGGTTGCTCGAACGCTGCCCCGATCCGGCGAGCCGGGAGCCGGTG
>JAKCAB010000722.1 GCA_021839785.1 bacterium
CGCACGTCCACGCCGCGTTCGCGCGCGGCGACCAGCTCGCGCACGATCCGGTCGTCGAGCAGGTAGGAGTTTTCCACAAAGACGTAGCGGCGCGCGCGTCGGAGGGCCTCCATCTGGGCGCGGTACACCTCCATCTTGCCGGTGGTGGTGTAAAGCGGGCGTAGTTCGATGCCGTCCGCGAGGGCCTGCCGCGGCAAGTCCTCGCGGTCGAAGATTTTCACGTAACTGTAGCCGAGATCGCCGAACCAACCGGCGTGTTCCCAGGCGAGGTGGAAATCCTTGGCCAGCCTGGAAACGATCGGCCCGGTGACGCGCACCATGAGGTCATGCCAGTCATAGCGGTATTCGCGGCCGATGTTCATGCCGCCGAGGTAGGCCAGCCGTTGGTCCACGACGATGAGCTTGGTGTGGTTGGCCGTCAGCCAGGGGTTGGCCGCCTTGCGCACATGCACGCGCGAATGATGACGCAGGTAGCTCGCGATATTGGCGGGCGGCTCGAAGCCGGGCGGCGATGGCGAGCCGGACGCGTTGATGGAGGCAAACAAGGTCCCCATTTCGTCCATGAGCACCCGTACCCGCACGTCGTGCGACCGCACCTTGAGCAGGTCGGCGATCTTCACTGCGTAGTCGTCGTTGTCGAAGATATAGACCAACATGTCGATACTGCGGCGTGCGTCCTGCAGCGACTGGATCAAGGCGGAGAAAAACGACTCGCCATCGATGAACAGGTCCAGGGTGCCGCGATAGCGCCGCGAGGACACCAAGTGGTCGAGGTCCTTTTCCCAGGCGTCGAGGTCCATGCCGGGCGCCTCGGAGAGCGGCGGGGGAGCCGGGCCGGCCGCCGGCAGTCCCGACGTGACCACCGCCGCGCCCGAGTTGCCGATGTGCCACAGCCCGCGGCTGACCAGCGTCACCGGGTTCTTCAGCGCGGTGACCAGCAGGCTGCGCACGATCAACCAGTCCAACGTCCGCAGCGCGAAACCCGGCGGCGACACGCGGCTCGGCGATTCGTCGTCCACCGGGTTGGTGAGAAACACGGTCAGCCGCCGCGGCACGTCCACGAACACGAACGCCGGGTCATCGCCTGTGACGAAGAGCACGCGGCCGGCGGGCGGCACCAGCTCGCGGAGCGAGGTGCGCAGCAGTTCGAGCGCCTCGCCGGCGAAGGCTTCTTCGCAGACCGTGCGCATGACCGTGACTTCGGGCGGACGCTCTTCAACCGGCACCAGGCGGACGCGGCCCGCGCGGTCGCGGTAAGCGACCAGTTCCTTTTCGTGGACGAACAGCAGGACGCCCAGGTCAGGAACGCGGGGCACCAGACTTTCGACCAGGCGGGTGTTCAGTTGGCGCCACTCGACCGGTCCCCGCGCCGGCACGCGGTCGCGCGACCACGATCGTGTGAGGGCGGGCCCGCCGGGCGTCCGTTTATCGGTTTCGAGTCGAACCAAGTAGTGGCCGTTTCCGTTGCTGGCGCCCGCGTCCGGCCAGGTGGCCCGCACACGAAGATCGCGGCCCGGCACCGAGATGCGGATTTGCAGGATGTTGGAAACCAGCACCGCGACCACGTTTGTCGTGGGGGTCTCTTCGATGCGTTCCAACCGCTGCACGCGCCGCGCCGAAGAAAGCGCGCACCCCCCAGCCAGCAGGAGGCACAAGCCCAGCCCCGCCAGCAGCCCGCAACGGGCCGGCCGCGGCAAGGCACGCATCGGCGGGGGGACAAGCTTGAAAATCACGGCGGGAAGCCGGTCACGCCGCCTGGCGCTCACGCTCCAGGAGCCGCCGCTTCCAATCCAGACCGCCGGAGAATCCGCCCAGCCCGCCGCCCGTCGCCACCGCGCGATGGCAGGGCGTGAGCACCGGAATCGGGTTCGCGCCGCACGCCTGGCCCACGGCGCGGAAGGCCCGCGGCCGGCCGACGCTGGCGGCGATTTCCGAATAACTGCGCGTGCTGCCGGCGGGGATGGCACGTAGGGCCTGCCACACTGCGCGTTGAAAATCGGTGCCGGCAGATTCGTCCAGCGGCGGCAGCGCGGTGAGGGTTTTGCCGGCGAGCGCGCGGGCCAGCGCCCTGGCCGTCATTTGCGCCCATTTGCGCGGTTGCGGCGGGAGCGATTCGATCGCCACGACGGGCGGGCGCGATTTTCGGGGAAAATCCAGGCCGGCGAGGCCGCCTTCGCTAAACACCGCGGCAAAGTCGCCGTCCGCCGTCGCCAGCAAGACGCGTTGTGAATTCATCGGTAGTAAATGTAGATCAGCCCCCAGATGATCAAAATGAAAAGGCCGCACAACGCCAGAAAGCGGTTGCGGGCGACGCGCTTTTCGTAGCGGAGCGGCCGCAGGCCCTGCACGTTGCCGGCGGCGAGGTAGCGCACCAGCGTGGGATTCGACGTGGTCGTGCCGCGGAGCTGGCGCCACCAACGCCGCGCCGTGGCGAGCGGATCGTACTTGCGCACACCGAGTTCGTTGTAATGCCCCGGCGTGGATTTCCCGGTGAACGGGCTGGTCACCTTCTGGTGGCTGACTTCCTCGAAGGCGGATCCCGTGGCGGCAGGCGGCTGAACCGGCGACCAGGGGGAATGCGGTTGGGCGGTCGAGCGCAGCTTGGGTTGCGCCTGTTCCTCGTGAATTTGCTCGTTCAGGCTGCTGATCTGCGACTGCAATTCCGCCAGGCGCGCGCTGAGCTGCCGCTCGTGTTCGCGGATCGGGTCATGCTTTTTGCCGAACAAAGCCATGCGCAAAGCGACTCAGCGCCGGAGCAGGATCGCCGTCAACACGCCCAGCGCCAGCAACGCCACCGCGGCCAGCGGCCAGGTGAGCGCGAAGCCGATCTTGAAGAGTTCTCCCAACCGTTGCCCGGCCAGGCCCACCAGGCCGGCGGGCGCGCTGGCGGACGCATTCGCAGCGCCGGGCGCCGGGCCGCTCTCGCCGTTGAGGACCGGCCATTTCAGGCGCGCCGAGTTCCATTCCATCCGCGCGTTTTCGAGGGTGGTCAGCGCGCGGGTCAGCGCGGTCTGCCAGGTCTCGGGCGTCCAGCTTTCCTGCCGGAGCGCCTGCACGTTGGTCAACGCTTCGCGGAGACCCTCCAGAGTCTTGGTCATCTGCTCCGCCTCGCGGCGGGCATGGAACTCGGCCTTTTCCAGCAGCTCCAGACCGCGGGTGAGATGTTGCACCATCTCCGGCCGGCTGGTTTCGAATTCGGCCTGGCGGCGGCGCGCCTCTTCCAAGGCGACGCGCTCGCGTTCGAGCGCTTCCTGGCGCGCCTTGAGTTCGGCGAGTTGGTGGTGTTTGCCGGTGAGATGGGCCTCCAACTCCTCACGGGTGGGCGGGCGGCCCGCGGGCGGCTGGGACTGGGGATTCATCGGGGCAGGCGGGGGCAGGGTGGCCGCAGAGGGACGCGCGGATTGGCTGGCGGTGAAATCGCGGTCAATGAAATCGCTGTCGTCGAGCGGCGCTGACATGGCCGCACTTTAACACTGACCCCCGGGGTGTAAAGCGCCCCGCCGCCCGAGTTCTTCACCGGCGTTCCCCCACCTTCCGACGCTCCCGGCAAAGCACGCAGCAACCGCGCGCAAAAGCGTTGTCGCCCGGTCGCGACCACCGTAGCCTGCCCGTCGTTTTCAGCACCCAATTTCGAAAGACACCCGCACCGCCATGAATCTGCATTCCTTTACTCAAACTGTCCCGCGGCACCCGAAGTGCCGTGGCTGGGGCCTGGCCGTCCTGGCCGGGCTGCTGTTGGC
>JAKCAB010000506.1 GCA_021839785.1 bacterium
GCTGGTTGCCCGAAGCTGTGCTGAAGCCGCGGCCCGAGGTGTGGGGCGGCATGCTCGCCGCGTTGGTGGGGTTGGTCGGGTACGCGGGCGGGTATCGCCGTGACCGGCTGGCGCTCAACCTCGCCCTTTGGGCCGTACTCGGCGGCGCGATCGGTTTCCCGCTCGGCCAATCCCTGCAGGCTTTCCATGCGTGGAACCTGGATCTCTTTCAAAGCGGCTCGCTGGCGCGGATCGACTCGTGCCTGAATTGGTGGAACTTCATGGAAACAACGTTCGGCGCCGTCATGGGCGGCGTCCTCGGCTTGGGACTCTGGCTCAACCGCCGCCGCATCGCGGTCGCGCGCCTTGCCGGCCCGGTGACTGTGTCGGCGCCCGTAGAGTGGACTCTTGCGGCGATCTATGCTGGCCTGTTGGTGGGCAGCGAGTTCCTGCCCATCCCCGCACTGGACGTGTTTGCCGACGTGGGTTTGCTGGCCGGCTTGGTTCCGGTGGTGGCGATCGCAGGCGGGCGTTGGTGGCCGTACCTATTGACCTTGCCCATCACGGTCCTGCCGATCGCGGGCAAGACGGTCAGGCAATTGGTTTACAGCGAAAAGGCGATCGGGTTCGCGGCCGGCTGGGTGTTGTACGCCATCGTGCCGGTGGCCGCTGCGGTTGCCCTGGCAGTGGTGCTCGCCCGGCAAGCGAATTCGGGCGAAAGCGCCCGCCGCTTCACGCGCAGCAGCCTTCTCCTGGCCACCTGGCTTTACTTCGCATTGAATTTTGGTTTCTTCCGCTATCCGTGGCCGTGGGCGACGTGGACGCGGCGGACGCCGAACGCAATCGTCTTTACCGTCTGCGCTCTCGGCCTGTCGTGGGCCGCCTGGAAATTCGGGCGAGCGGGCGAGCGGCGGGCAGCCGGGGCAAGCGGGAATTTATCGGGAGTCGGTGAATAGCCAGCGATCGCACCGGCCGCGAGCTGAGAGTCAAGTCCGCGATCGCATCGCCAGCCTCAGCCGCACGCGCCCACCAATGGCGGTTAAGCGTCGGCGATCCAAACGAGCGTGCCCACCGGCAGGCGGTCGTATAACGGCAGCAGGTCGCTGGCGGCCAGGTGCACGCAGCCGTGCGAGGCCGGGCGGCCCAGCGTGAGTTCATCGCCGACGCCGTGCACGTAAATGTACCGGCGAAACGAATCCACCTGTCCGCCGCGGTTGCGGCCAGGCTCGAGGCCGTCGAGCCAGAGAATGCGATGGGCGATCGCGGCCTGCGGCATGCCGTGCCACGTCAACCCCACCGGTCGTCGGCCGCGAAAGACCGTGCCGGGCGGCCAGCCGCCGCCGACTTTTTGCGCGACGCGGTGGAGGCCCAGCGGCGTGCAATTCGAGCCGGCGCGCGAGCCGATGCCAAAGCGCGAGGTGGAAATGACGTACCGCCGACGAAGCTGATAAGCCGGTTGCCCAGAAGCCGGCGAACGTTCGAGCCAGTCCGCGCGTTGCCCCGCGACCCAGACGAGCAGCAGGTGCGGCGTCAGTGTCACGCCCAGCCGGCGGCAGGTTGACGCGAGCGAGCGGGGCAGCGGGACGGGCGACATGGCTCGCGAGCCGCGACCTTACTTGAGGCGCTTGATCAGAATTTTTGAGCGGCGCCCGCCCTGCTCGTATCTTTCGCGCCGCGCGGGCGGCAGGTCTTCGACGGTGCCTTCGACGAAACCGCCCTTAGACTGGAAATAGGTGAACGCCTGGGTGGACAGCGCCAGCAATTCTTTGAGTCCGAGCTCCCGCGCCTTGTTTTCCGTGAACTGGAGCAGCTTGCGACCGATGCCCTGGTTTTCGTGGGAATTCTTCACATACAGGCAGGCCAGCTCGCCCTTCCTCAGTTCCGGGTGGACGTGCAAAGCCACGCAGCCCACCGGGTTCTTGTCGATCTCGAAGAGGTAATAGTCAGCCAGCGTTTTCTCGACGCTGGCGCGGGTGCGCCGGACCAGCTCCTCGCTTTCCACGGAGGGCTGAATCAATTTCAGGATGCTCGGGATGTCCTTCTTCAAGGCGCGCCGGATCTGCTGGTATTCGTTGGCATAGATCAGCGTGCCGACGCCCTCGTTGGAGAACACTTCGGTGAGCAACGCCTCGTCCATGCGGCCATTGAGGATGTGCACCCGTTGCACGCCGGCCTGGCACGCGGCGGCGGCATGCATGGCCTTGGACAGGGACTCGCTGGTGAATTCCGCGCGGTTCTCGGCGAGGAGTTTGGCCAGGTCGCTCGCCAGCATCTGGCGAAAAAACTGGCCCTGCCGCGTCAGGCCGTCATAGGTCGTGACGAAAATGACCTTCACCGCCTTGAGTGCATCCGCCAAGGCCACCGCCACGCCGTCCGAATTAACGCGGTACGTGTGGCCCTCGCCGTCGAAACCCAACGGCGGAACGACCGGGATGATGCCGTCCTGGAGCAAGGCGTGCAGCAAATCCACGTCCACGCGCTCGACCTTGCCGGTGAAGCGGTGGTCCACGCCACCGAGGATGCCCATCGGGTGCGCGACGATCGCATTCGGGCACGCGGCGCGGAGGTCGAGCGTGGCGAGGCCTTCGAGGATCTCGTGGGTGAGGCGGTTCGCGGCGTTGAGCGCCAGTTGCAGCGTGGCGGTGTCCGTCACGCCGGTGCCGTCGAGGTCGGACGGCACCACCTGCTGCTGGTCAGCCAGGGCTTTGATCTGGGCAGCGGCGCCGTGGACGAGCACCACGCGGATGCTCAACGAGCGCAGCACCGCGACATCCATCAGGATGTTGGCGAAATTCTCATCGGTGACGATCGCGCCATCCACGCTGATGACGAACGTCTTTTCGCGGAAGCGGGGGATGTATTGCAGGATGCCCCGCAGATCGGTCGGTTTCACCTCGATTGCTGTCGGTTGTTGACGGCGGCAATCAGTAGGGCGGCTGGCCGCGGTTGCAACGCTTTTCTTTCGGCCATTCCGGTCTTTCGCCCGGTCCGGTCATCGTGCCGTGACGCACACTCTCTGGAGACCGCGTCTCCAACCAAGCAAGAGTGTGCTTTGCGGGGCGTCCGCCTGTCCAACCCCGAGCCACCAAGATGCCCAGGGCAGGAGTCAGCGGAAGCTATTGACATAACTAAAGTCTTCCATTAACAGTCCTCCCGTCCTATGAGGATCGTTCCGCTTGGCCGCACGGCACGGATGCTTGGAACCGCAGTGGTGGCGGCCGTCTGGCTGCTTTGCTGGACGGCCTGGCGTTGCCAGGGTCAACCGGTTACTCCGCCCACGCTGCAAATCGAACGGAGTTCCCCCCAGCAAGTGGTGCTTTCCTGGCCGGCAGCCGCCTCGGGATTTGTCCTGGAAGAGACTTCGGACCTTGGCGGCATCATTCCTTGGGACCTGGTCACGGCCTCCCCGGTGCAGCAAGGGGCGAGCCTCACCGTGACCCAGGACATGATGCAAAGCACCCGTTACTATCGTCTCCGTTACGTTGGTACCGCGCTGCCGCTGACCACCGTGGTGGGCAGTTCGCCGATGCCCGCCGAGGACGAGGTGGCGGTGACGCGCGAAACGGTCCTGTATTTCAGCGCGCCGCTGGCGGCCAACACCCTCCTCAGCCCCAGCCAATTCTACGCGGAGTTCGGTGGCCGAAAGCCGGTGTAAAAGTCTTTCTGTAAATTGTCTTTCTTCCATCCGTCTTGCCCCCTCCGGGGTGAGGCGGAGCGAAGGCGAGCGTAGCGAGCCGAGCGCAGCCGAACCCCGGAGGGG
>JAKCAB010000255.1 GCA_021839785.1 bacterium
GACCAAAACCCCACCAACGAATTCTACGTCGAAGAGAGTTTTCCGCTCGACTGGATGTACCCGTACCTGACGTCGTACGGCATCATCATGAAGATCAACCGCCAGCCGGTGCCGGAAATCACCGACGACATGGTGCGCAAGGACCACGAATTCTGGTCGCGTTACTCGGAGCGGTTGTGCGGGAATTGGATCACCTACGACACGCCGGTCGAGCAAATCTGCCAGTTCGTGGACCGGGTCTATCTGCGCGGCGACCTGAGCGGTTACCACGGCGACCCGAAGTTCGTTCGCGACAACGACGGGCAGAAGGCCTTTTCGAAACTCCGCAACTCCATCGCCGGCCTTTACTACTGGCGGTACACGAATACCCGCAAACCCGAGGAACTCGCGCGCCTGGCCAAGGAAGCCGACTTCGCCTTCAAGCAGGCCTTCGCGTTCTGCCCGTACAGCCCCGAGACGGCCACGCGTTACATCCAACTGCTGGCCACGCTCAACCGCCTGGACGACGCCTTGCGGGTGGCGCTCACGATGCAGAAGTTCGATCCGGAAAGCGTCTTTGCCCAGAGCATCGTGGACCAGGTGCGCGGCTGGCTGGGAGCGGTCTCGGTGCAGGCGGAGGCCCAGGCGCAGTTGAGCACGCTCGAACAGCGTTACCGAACCAACCGCTCCAACTTGAAGGCGGCCTTCGATCTGGTCTCGGCTTACATGCAGACCCAGCGCAGCAACGAAGCCTTTGCCATCTTCGACGACTGGGTTGGCCGGTCCAACGTGGACGCCGGCCCGCTGCTCTCGATCGCAAACGCCTACGTGCAACTCGGGTTGTACGCGCGGGCGGAACCCGCGTTGCAGCGCCTGGTCAAGCTCATGCCCGACAGCCCGGAGGTCTGGTACGATTTGGCGGGGGCGCAGGCCGCGCAGTCCAAATCCGCCGAGGCGCTGAAAACGCTGGGTGTGGCGCTGCAACTCAGCCGGCAACGCCAGACTACCGATCCCCGCAGTTCCAACCTCCAGCAAACCGCGGCGGTCGATCCGCGCTTCAAGAGCCTCCAGGGCCTGCCCGAGTTCCAGAAGCTGGTGTCGCCCAAGTAAATCAGGCCCGGCGCGCGCCGGGGTGGGGGTGTGCGTCCAGACGACCGGTCTGCCGCGTCCGCGCCGCCCTTGGCAGTCGGGGCGTCCGGTGCTAGAGGTTTCCTGGCACATGTTGGGCATTGGCGTCAAAGCGAAGGTGGACAGCGAAGGCCGGCGTTGGCCGGGGCCGTTGGGGCCGTACTATCTGCTCGAGTTGATCAACAGCGGCGGCATGGCCGATCTCTGGCTCGCCACGGATGCGAACAAACAGACCTGCGCCGTCCGTTGCCTCCGCGAAACCAGCCGGTTCGACTTCACCACCCGCCGGCGCTTTCTGCGTGGTTGTGAAATCCTTTCCCGCATTCACAACCACGAGTTCGTCATCGGTTACCTCGACCACGGCAAGATCGACGGCACCCACTATTTGGCCATGGAGTACGTGGAGGGTTCGAACCTGAAGATGCTGATGGCCCAGTCCGACCCCGCCCTCGAGGAAATCGCCGGCAACCTGCTCATCGACGCCGCGCAAGCCTTGGAGCACGTCCATGAAAGCGGCTACATGCACCTGGATTTCAAGCCCGAGAACCTGGTGATCACCCGCAATGGCAGTGTGCGGTTGGTGGATTTCGATCTGGCGCTGAAGCGCCCGGAATTCGCCGAAAAGCTCGGTGCCAACCCCGGCACGCCGGCCTACATGTCGCCGGAACAACTCCTGCGCGAACCGGTGGACCACCGGGCCGACATCTTCGCCTTCGGGGTGACGGCCTACGAATTCCTGACTTTTCGCAAGCCGTTTCCGGGCGAAAACGCGGACGAAATTCTCAGCCGCCATCTCGACCGCAGCATCGACTTCGTCACGCCGCGCGAGGCGAATCCCGATTTGCCCATCGCCCTCGAGCGGATCGTCCTCAAGTGCCTGGAGCGCGAGCCCGACAAGCGTTACCCGTTCATGAGCGTCGTGGTCCGCGATCTGCAGTCGGTGCTCTACGTCTGAACGCTCCGGCGGCGCGCGCTTAAGCCGGCAATTCCAGCCCGCGTTCGTAAGCCCGGTTCACCGCGTAGGCGGCGCCCAGCGCCTCGCGCAGCGGATCGTCCGCTGCGGCGCAGAAACCCAGGTGCGAGTGGCGACGCCAACCTTCGGCGAATTCGAACCGCCGCGACATCCGGCCCACCGCGCGGGCCATGTCGTCCATCGCGTCAAGGTACGAATCCATCCTTTGCGTGGTATCTAGCCAGTCCTTCTGGCTGCGGTGGCAGGCGAGGGCGGCCCGCTTGGCGGCCTGCACGGACGCGGTGTTGACGAAGGCGCCGGAGACGATGCGACGCCGCAGGCCGTCGCGCAGGCCGTGTGGCAGGGCGTGATAAACCGTGACCGGCTGGGAAGTCGGCCGGCGCGCCGGCACCGTGCGGTAATTCGGCATCCCGCGGACGAACGCTGCCGTGACCGCCACCCGGCTGGCGTTCATGTGGTCTTCCATGTAGTCCTGCGGCGAATGCGTGAGCACGATGGTGGGCTGCACCTCGCGGACGACGGCCGCCACGCGCCGCAACAGGCGGTCCTCGTAAAAGATTTCCGCGTCATCGACGAACGGCGGGTGCCAGCGCGCGCCCAACCGTTTCGCGGCGGCCCGCGCCTCGCGTCGCCGGATCGCGCGCGTTTGGGCGGCGGTGTTCGCCATGCTGCCGCAATTGCCGCTGGCGAGGTTCAGGTAATGGAGTTCCCACCCCGCTTCGCCGAGCAGCAACAGCGTGCCGGCCATCAGGAATTCGATGTCGTCCGGGTGGGCCGCAATGGCGAGGGCGGTCTTCACGAAACCAGCCAGTTCAAGATCGCCTTCTGCGTGTGCAGGCGGTTTTCGGCCTGCGTGAAGATCGTCGCCGCGTGCGCCTCGAACGTCGCCTCGTCGATCTCTTTGCCGCGATAAGCCGGCAGGCAATGCATCACCAGCGCGTCGGGCTTGGCCAGCTTCACCAAATCAGCGTTGATTTGATAGCCGAACAAATCGGCCAACCGCTGGGCCTGCTCCGCTTCTTTGCCCATCGACACCCAAACATCGGTGTAAAGCAGGTCGGCGCCGGCCACCGCCGCGCGGCAGTCCTCCGTGATCACCACGCGCCCGCCCGCCCGCTTCACGAGGTCGGCGGGTGGCTGGTAGTTACGCGGCGCGGCCAGGCGGATTTCGAAACCCAGCTTGGCGGCCGCGAACAGCCAGGAGTTGGCCACGTTGCAGGCGCCGTCGCCGATGAACGTTACCACGCGATCTGCGATCGGGCCCCGCAGTTCCTGGTAAGTGAAAATGTCCGTGAGGATCTGGCAGGGATGCTCCTCGTCGGTGAGCGCGTTGACGGTCGGGATGCCGGAAAACCGCGCGAACTCCTCCACGTCCCGCTGCCCGTACGTGCGGATCACCGTGCCGTGCACCATCCGGCCAAGGACGCGCGCCGTGTCCTTGATCGGTTCGCCGCGTCCGAGCTGGATGTCGTTCGCGTTCAAAAACAGCGGCCGGCCGCCCAGCTCGTGGATGCCCACTTCGAACGAGACGCGCGTGCGCGTGGACGATTTGGAGAAGATCATCGCCCAAGTCTGGCCGGCCAGCGGCTTCGCGTGCGTGGTCCGGTCGCGTTTGAAGTGGGTGGCCTCGCGAAGCACGCGTTCCATGTCCTCGCGG
>JAKCAB010000618.1 GCA_021839785.1 bacterium
CGATGCGCATCCGCACCTAGTAGGCGGGGGCTGGAGGGTTGGCAAGCGCAAGCGCGGCCCGCAAGGCCGGCCCGGCGCGGCTATTCGTGAGCGCATCCGCCTGGGCCGGTTTCCGCCATTCAAGACAACACGACGCCCACCCAGGCAAGGTGTCGCGCCTCATTTGACCGTGACAAAAGCGGCCTGGCTCAAGTTGGTGAACGAACCCGAGCCAGTCACGACGAGTCGCGCGGCGCGAATCTGGTAAAGCTTCCTGGCGGCCGGCGCATCTGAATCCAGAAAGCCCGCCACCCTGACCGGTGTGGGCGTGATTTTCTCGAACGGTCCATCGAGACCTTTGACTGAGCGGTAAACGAAGTAGCCCGCCGTGGCCTCCGCCGAGGGTCCCCACGTCACCTCGACCGCCCCGGTGGGACGCTTCCGGCCGGCGGCGCGCGGCGGAGGCGCGGTCACTTGCGCCCGCAACGTGGGATCGCCCAGCAGAAACGTCGTACGCGTGCTCGCCACACCGCGCGCCGTGCGCACCAAGCCGTCGCCGAGCGGTTCGCCGACGGCGAGGGTTTCGAAACGCCAGACGGTGTTCATGGTCCAACACGCGGCCAGACTGTAGTTCGGGGTGGCCAGCAGGCCCCGGAGCAGCCCGTTGCCGGCGAGGTTCCAATCGCCGAAGTACGAGCCTTTCAACAGGTAGAAAGCGACGTACGGTTCCGGCAAGGTCGTGGCCAGCAACGCGGTGGTGACCGGCGCGATGCCCTGGGCGGCGGCGTCCGCAGGATTGTTGTGCAGCGTGTCGTTGGCACCGTACCCCCCCTGGAAGGCCCACAGCGCTGAGGGCGAGCCTTGAAAGGCGTCGCCGTGCAGGACCAGACCCAGGCCGCCAAGCCGCGTGCCGGCGGCAAGCGCGTTCAAGTAGATGGATTGGCCGGTGCCGCTGAAGGTGCCGGAGAAATACGCGCCCGCGATTGCCGCGTTGTCGAACCGGATTTCCTTCATGCGATAGCGATGGTCTTTGCCCAAGTACTGCCGCAGCAAAGCCAGTTCCGATGACGACTTGAACGCCGGCAGGCGCGCGAAGTCGATCCTTCCTACAGCCAGTTCCAGGCCGTTCTCGCCCGAAGGCGTGGTGATGTAGTCCTTGAAGGTGTTGGCGTCGAGCTTGCCGTCGCCGGGCACGTTGCGGCGGATCGGGTCGCGTAAATTGGCACCGGTGTTCACCACCGAATCGGACCAGCGGCCGTCCATGTCGCCGTAGTAACTATCGGCCGGCCAGGCGCCGTTCATTTCCCAATGGCCGTCTTCGTAGTTCACGCCCGAATACGGAATCGTGACGTGGCCGATGAGGAACACCGCCTGGGTGTCGGCCGGCGCGGCGGTGTAATCGGCCTGAATCAGCGCCTTCGTGCGGGCGAGGTCCGCAATGTACTGGGAATTGACGGCCTGTGCATTCCACGCGTCGTCCCGGTGGCGCGGCGCCTCGTGCATCAAGACCGTCCAGCCGTCGCCGACGAGATCGGACCGAAGCTGTTCGAGTTGCGAAGCCAGGCCGTTGGCCACGCTTTGTTCGACAAGGACGATCACGCGTCCGCGGTGTTCCTTCGGTCGCCCCTCCAGGCTGACCGTGATGCTGCGCGGACCGATTTCGTATTCGTAACGTTCGCCCAACCGCAGCTCCGCGCTGGAGTCCACGAACGAAAGGCCAAAGAGGCGGTTTGTGAGCGTGGTCCACGCCGCATCCCCCGCCAATCGCCGGCACACCAAAGTCGGTTCCTCCGCCACGCTGAACCAGCGCAGGCTCACGCTGGGCGGCGAAGTGCCCACCGCCGCCGTCAAGGCCGCGGAGGCGCGGTAAAAGTAGGTGTCCAGGGGGCTGATCGGGCGTTCGTAGGTCTCCAGTTCATCGATCAAGCCTTGCGCCGGCCATTCGCCGGTGCTGGCCGAGCCGACGCAGAAGGTGAGGTCCTTCGGCGCTGCAGATAAGGCCGCGCCGGGGCCAGTCCAGCGCTTGGTTTGCCAGTCCTGCATCTGATTGCCGTCCACCACCAGGAGGGTGTTGGTGCGTGAGTAACTCAACACCACTTCATGCCAGGGCAGCGGACTGGGGCGGCGCAACGCGGCCTGCATTCGCGTCCAGACGATACGGGTCTGAAAATTGGTGCGGAACACGCCGTCGGTTCCGCGCGCCTGGATCACCAGGTTGCTCCCCGCCGGATCGATCGTAAGGGCCAGCAAGGGCGCGCCGTTGGTGTCGGCGATTTCAAACAGGCGAGCCCACTGGGTCGGCCCACGCCCCCAGCCGTAGCCGGGCAACGCCAGGGGGTCGGAGCTCGACCAGCTTGGCTGGAACAGCAACCGCAAGCCGCCGGTGGGCAGACCGAAGTTCAGCCGCCCGTCCGCCTCGGCAACGCGGTACTGGAGCGAGGTCGCCCCGTTCGTGTTGGCGAAGGAGGCCGCCAGGCCGTCCAGACTGGGCGCGTTCGTGACTCCCCGCACGAGACTGGGCGCCCGGCCGTCGTCGGTGGCGAAGCCAGGTTCGTTGAAGTCCCAGTGCGCCAGCCGACCCGGCGCCGGAGCGAAAGCGGACGGTGCTTCCGCCGCGGCAACCCTCACCGTCGCCAGGAGGAACAGACCAAGAACCACCACAGCACGCCGCACGCTGGGGACGGGGCTGGGCCGCGAGACACCTTTTGACGCAGTCATAAGCTGATTCCACACCTGCCAACCGACGGCTTTCGAGCAAAATCACTACGGACGGAGGCGCGTGCAACCGCGCCGCGCGCCATCCTTCACCGCGAATCGCTGCCTGCTCTTCCCACCCCAACCCGACCACAACAGCGCGGGTCGTGCCGCCACTGGCGGGTTCCGCCGTTTCGTTCGCCATGCGTCTTCAACTCGTCGGCAGGCGGAGCAGCCGTTGCACCTTGCCGCGGTTGAGGAACAAGCGGTCGAAAATCCAGAGGTGAATCCAGGCCAGCAGCCAGCCGACCGTGATGAGCGTCAGGTTGAGCAAAAAGCTCTTCGCGTGGCGCAGCGGCGTCAACCACGCCAACGCCGGCACGGCACACGCCGCCAGCGGCAGGCCGACGCCGAACAGCACCGACTTGAGGGTGAATCCGCCCACCTCGAACTGCCGGTTCCAGTTCAGCGTGACGAGCACAATGGCGATGACCACGGCCGCCACCGCGCCGGCCTTGGCGAGGACGCCCAGCACAGGGTTGAGCCGCCAGATTTTGAAGGCCGCCTGGGCGCCCACCGCGAGCTGCTTTTCCAAGTCCGCGCGGCGTTTGTCGCTCGTTTGTTTCGGCTTCTGCAGCAGCTTGGCCAGGACTTGAAACGGCCACTCGCCGACGGGGGCGTCCGCCATGAAGCCACACCATTCCGCGGCACTGGGAGGCGCCTCGCCGCGCGCGGCCGATTCCGCCCGCGCCAGTTCTTCGAACTGGTGCCGGGTCATTTCGTATCCGCTTTGCATGAGCGCGTAGGCTTCGACTTCGGTGAAGGAATCCAGGTCGGTGCGCAAATTCGCCAGGTGCAATTGCAGGTCGCGGTCGATGCCATACGGGGTGAGGTTGCACAACGGCCGCGCCGGTGTGGGATCCTGGCAGTCCACCCAGTCGATGGGGTCTGGATCGAGGTCCTGTTTGAGATGGATGAAGAAAAGGCCATCGAGCGTGCCGGCTTCGCAGCGCGCCTGGAGATCTTGAAACTGCGCTTCGCGCACCCGGTCCTGCAGAATT
>JAKCAB010000727.1 GCA_021839785.1 bacterium
AGCCGGAGTTCCTGATCGAAGTCTGCAAGGCCGTGGTCGCCGCGGGCGCCACCACCGTCAACATCCCGGACACGGTGGGCTGGGCCGTGCCGGACCAATTCGGCGCCTTGATCCAGCGTTTGCACGATTCGGTGCCGGAGTTTCAGTCCGGCAAGGCAGTCATCAGCGTGCATTGCCACAACGACCTCGGCCTCGCGGTGGCGAACTCGCTGGCGGCGGTCCGCGCCGGCGCCCGCCAGATCGAGTGCACCGTCAACGGCATCGGCGAGCGCGCCGGCAACACGTCGCTCGAGGAAGTCGTCATGGCCCTGCGCACGCGCGGCGACTTTTTCACCGGCTTTGCCTGTGGCGTGAACACGCGCGAGATCGTCAAGGCCTCGCGGTTGGTCTCGCGCATGAGCGGCCTCGTGGTGCAGCGCAACAAGGCGATCGTGGGCGAAAACGCCTTTGCCCACAGCGCCGGCATTCACCAGGACGGCATCCTCAAAAAACGCGAAACCTATGAGATCATGGATCCGCAGGACGTGGGTTGGGGCCAGACCGAGCTGCCGCTCACCAAACACAGCGGACGCGCGGCGGTGGCGGCGCGCTTGCGGCTCCTGGGCTTCAAACTCGGGGAGGCGGACTTGAACGCCTTGTTCGTCCGCTTCAAGCAGGTCGGCGACAAGAAAAAGTTCGTCTATGACGACGACCTCGCCACGCTCGTGGAAGGCATGATGACCGAGGTGGCGGAAACCTGGACGCTCGATTACCTCCACGTGACCAGCGGCAACCAAACCGTGCCCACGGCCACCGTCCGGCTCAAAAAACAGAACGGCCAGAAAGGCGAAACCGAGTTCGCGCAGGACGCCGGAATCGGCGACGGCCCGGTGGACGCCGCGCTCAAGGCCATCGACCGCCTCACCGGCACGACCGGCAAGCTCCTGGACTACGCGCTGCGCGCGGTGTCGCAAGGCAAGGACGCCATGGGCGAGGTGACGGCCAAGGTGGACTTCGGCAACGGAGAACTCGTCACCGGCAAAGGCGCGAGCACTGACGTGATCGAAGCGAGCGCCCGGGCTTATCTCAACGCCGTAAACCGCCACCTGGGCCAGCGCCAGGCGGCGAGCAAGAACGGCCGGCAACCGTAAGGGACCGGCCGGCCAGAAACCGACAATTGCCAGCCGAACGGGCGGACCTTCAGGGTCGGCCCGTTGCGCTTTCGTGGTCAGTGCCAGCGCGGGTGGACGCGGTTAGCGGTCCTGCCGCCGCACCACGCGGTGTTGGCGCGACGTGACTAACTCGTCCCTGATTTACCGGCAGCATTCCGGCTCTTGCCGGCAAAGTATGCGGGTGCGTGTCCCAGCATGATTTTCTTCATCACCGGCCCCAGCCGCACCGGCGACATCGAGCGCATCCTGGTGCTTGGCGCGCATGGCCCCAAGAAGCTGACGGTGCTCTGCTGGTGAGGCCACAACGCCGCGCCAAGGCAGCACTTTGGAGTGGAGTTAACGGAGGTTGTCACGCTACGCTTGCTCATCCCGGCGCTTGGCATAGGCTTTTAGTACTCAAACAACCATGAAATCCAACTTTCTCCTCGCAGCGGCAGTTCTGCTCGGCCTTGGTAGTCCTGTCTGGGGCCAGGGCACTGCCTTTACCTACCAAGGGCAACTCACCAGCGCCGGCCAGCCGGCCAACGGCAACTACGACCTGCGCGCCATCGTTTATGACGCGGACATCGGCGGCTCTCAGGTTGGCCCCATCGTGACCAACCTGGCTGTCACCGTCACCGGCGGGTTATTCACGACCTCGCTCGATTTCGGGCCAGGCGTCTTCAATGGCGCGGCTCGCTGGCTGGAACTGGGAGTTCGGCCGGCGGGCAGCGACGCGTTCACCACGCTTTCTCCCCGCCAGCCACTCGCGGCCGCACCGTACGCGCTTTACGCCATGACGCCGGCCGGTCCGAAAGGCGACAAGGGCGATCCAGGCGCCACCGGCGCCCAAGGTCCGGCCGGATCGCCGGGACCCAAAGGCGACAAGGGTGAGAAGGGCGATCCCGGACCGGTCGGCCCCGTGGGTCCGGCGGGCCCGCCGGGATCGGCCGACGCCTGGAGCCGCACCGGCAACGCGGGGACGAACCCGAACAGCAATTTCATCGGCACCACCGATGACCAACCGCTGGAGCTTCGCGCCAACAACCAGCGGGTTCTGCGGCTGGAAGCGACACCCAGTTGGACCCGGATCATCGGCGGTCGCGTGAATTCGATTGGCCTGACCTCCACCAACTCGGCGGTCCTCAGCGGCCGGCATAACTCGATCGCGGATGCCGCGCATGAAAGCGTGATCGTTGGCGGCGTGGATAACATTATCGGTCGGGACCAGCGCTCCGCCTTCATCGGCGGTGGCGCCCGGCACAACATCCTGGCGGACAACCAGCACGCCGTCATCGTCGGCGGACGGGACAACCAGATCGGGACCAACACGGTCATCAGCCTCGTGGTGGGCGGGGGCGAAAACCAGATCGGCAACAACGTGGATGGCGGTCTCATGGTCGGCTGCTTCCGCAACGACATCCTCGGCTCGCCCAATTCCAACCGGCGCGAGATCGCCCCGGTTTTGGTCGGCGGCTCCGACAACGAGATCGGGCGCGAGAGCAGTTGGACCGTGATCCTGGGCGGCGACAACAACCGCATCGGCACCAACTGCCCGAGCACGATCATCCTCGGCGGCACCAACAATCTCGTGGCCGACAACGCTGGCTATTCGCTCGCCGCCGGTCGGCGTTCCCGCGTGAACCATATGGGCGCCTTCGTCTTTGCGGACGGCCAGAACGCCAGCTTCGCCTCGGCGGGCGAGAACACCTTCAACATCCGCGCCGCCGGCGGGGTGCATCTGAACGGCGACACCTCTCAGTTTTTTGGCTCGACCACCCGGCAGATGATCAACCTGTCTGGAACCCACTTCGGCATCGGGGTTCAATCCCTCACCTGCTACTTCCGGACCGCCGCCAACGGCGGCTTCTCTTGGTTCAGCGGCGGCGTTCACAGCAACAACGCCAACTCGCCGGGCACGGGCGGGGTCGAGATGATGCGTCTCAACTCCGGCGGCCTGCGCGTCAACGGCACCTTCGTCAGCGCCTCGGACCGGAACCTGAAGGAAAACTTCCAGCCGGTGAACGCGCGGGCCGTGCTCGAAAAGGTCGCCGCCCTGCCGCTCAGCGAATGGAACTACAAGGCCGACCCGGCGGCGCGCCACGTCGGCCCGATGGCCCAGGATTTCCACGCGGCGTTCGGTGTCGGCCCGGACGACAAACACATCGCCACCGTGGATGCCGATGGCGTGGCGCTGGCCGCGATTCAGGGACTCAACCAGAAGCTCGCGGAACAGTCCGCGGCGATGCGCGAACGCGATGCGCGCATCGCGAGACTGGAGGCTGAACTTGCCGAGGTGAAGGGCTTGGTGCGCCAGGCGCTGCACGCGGCCAACCCGACCGCCCCATGAAACCACACGCTTTCCCGCCAGCCGTACCTGGCTGGCTTTGTCTGGCCGTGCTGGGCGGACTGGCGCTGTCCGCCACGCCACTGGAAGCCGATCCCTTGACGGGCGGTCCTTACGTGCTGGTAGGCGCCCCGGCCACCGGCGGCACCTCGCAAGGCGGCGACTACACCATCACCGGCTACGTGGCCGCCGCCGGGGCCAACACCTCGAGCGGTGGCGAATTCGATCTGACCTGCGGGCTGATCGGGGCGTAC
>JAKCAB010000304.1 GCA_021839785.1 bacterium
AAAAGGCCCCGGTCGCGAGGACCGGGGCCCGCAACTGCGGTTCGAACGGAAGTTAGAAGCGAACGCCGAGCGAGAGCACGAAGCTGCGCGGCGTCTGGTAGGCGGCCGGCGACATCGCCTTGCCGAACGTCGGCGCCTTCTGCCAGTTGCCGCAGCCCGGCGTAACCACGCCCTGGGGGCACTCGACCGGCTTGTCGGTGAACGGGTTGAACCTATCGAGGTAGCTCTTGTTGTACGCCGTGTAGATCTGGGTGTTGACGCCGCCCGGGTAGTTGACCGCGTGCTCGTTGAACACGTTGGTGACGCGCGGCTGGATGAAGAACTGGAAATCGGTGCCGAGCGCCGGAAGCACGAACGCGTAGTCGAACGCGATGTCGGTCGAGGTGGTGTTGGCAAGACGGAACCCGCCGCGCGAGCTGAAGTAGTAGGCGGAAGTCTTCGGCGGCGTGGCGTATCCCGGGTTGGTCACGTACGGCCGGATCAGAACGGAGCCGACCGCGGAGTACGGCGCACCGGAGATGTAGGTCTCGAGCACGCTGACCGACATCCGGTTGTGCTTGGTGTTGAGGAAGCTCCAGACGCCGTACGCGTGGAAGACGCTGCGCATGTCGGAGGGCAGGTAGCCTTCCGGGTTGTTCTGCGCGAACGCCTTGTACTCTGGGTAGAGGTTCACGGCGCCCGGGACCGGGCCGGAGCCGCCGGTCTCGCCAGCGAAGTTGCCCTTCAACGTCGACCAGGTGTAGTTGCCGCCGAAGTTGAGCGCGTCGGAGAGCCTGTAGGCGGCGGAAATCGTGAGGCCGTCGTACTTGCGCTTCAGCACGCTGTTGGTGTTGGTGACGTTGGAGAAGTCGTAGGTGTTGCCGTACTGGTCGGTCACCGTCTTCGGCGTGCCGTCCGCGTTGTACACCGTCACCTGGTTGTAGAAGTCGTTGTACTTGCGGTGGATGTAGTCGACGCGCACGCTGCCGTTGTTGCCCAACCGCTTGCCGAAGCCGAGCGTGTACTCGTCGGTGTTCGGCGACTTCAGTCCGCTGCTCGGGATGCCGACGTTGAGGCCCGGGATGTTGGCGTAGACCAGCAGCGAGTTCTTGTCCGCCTGGCTGAGGTTGTTGAACCAGTTGAACATGGCGTCAATCGTCTGGGCCGGGGTGAGGCAGCCGGCGCCGGTGGTGGTGTTGCAGCTCGGGTCGGTGTTGATCGCAGGCGGCGTCGAGCCGCTGGCGGTCGTGCCGTAGAAGTACGTGAGCGACGCCGGCTGGCCGCCGGCCGCGCTGGCGTCGGCCTGGGTGTTGGAGATTCCGGCGACGTACTTGGCGTAGCTGGCGTTGAACTGCCAGTTACCGTCACCGTACGGGTCGTACGTGGCGCTCAGGCGCGGGCTGACCGCGGAGTCCTTCACCGTGAGCACGCCGGACGCGTTGACGCCGTGGTTCTTGTCGTAGCGGACGCCGATGTTGAACGACCAGTTGTTGTTCAGGCGCCACTTGTCGTTGACGAACACCGACTCGGTCTTGAAGTCGTTGCCCTGGGTGATCTGGCTGATCGGCGCCCAGAAGATGTACGACGCGGAGTCGGGGGCGACGACCGGATACGGCGTGCCGCCCGGCAGCGTCGGCATCGGGCCGGGCAGGCCGACCTCGCCGTCGGGGTAGATGAAGTAGCTGGAGCCCGACTGATAGTTGTTCGCCGTGCGCATGTCCTCGAACTGGTCGTAGCCGAGGACGACGTCGTGCGAGCCGAGCTTGCCGGTGGAAAGGAACCACGACGCCTTGCCGAGGTAGTCCTTGTTGTCGCGCTTCTCGGCGCCCTGCGCGCAGACGGCGCAGAAGATCGGCGAGTTGTAGACCGGGTAGGTGCCCCCGAAGCTGTTGAAGTCGATGAACGGGGTGCCACGCTCGAGGTCGGTGTACCGGCTGCCGGAGTTCTGGAAGGTGAACTTCTTCTCCGAGTACTGACCCTCGACGAAGAAATTATCGGTGATCACGCCGGTGTAGTTGAACGCCTTCAGATCCTGCGGCAACTGCCGGTCGTAGATGTTGGCCTTGTCGTAGATCGTGTACCCCGACACGATGAACGCGTAGCCGAAGTCGGTGTGGTCCACCTTGAGGTAGCTACCGACCAGGCGGTGGTTCGGGGTGATGGCCCACGTCAGCTTGCCTTCCCACCGGTTCTCGAAGGCACCGTTCTGGTACGGGATGTTCGTCACGTACGTTTGCGCCGAGGCCTTGGTGTGGACCTGACGCCAGGCGCCGAAGAACCACAGGTGGTCCTTCCAGAAGTAACCGCCCAGCGTCCCCTCGTACTGGTTGTTGATCTTGTCGAGGCGCTGTGCGGTGGTCTTCGGGGTCTTCGCCGTCCACTTGTCGTTGGTCATCGTGTCGCGGAGCGAACCGTGGAACTCGTTCCCGCCCGACTTGGTCAGCATGTTGACCACGCCGCCGGTGAAGCGGCCGTACTCGGCGGAGACGTCGGAGACCGCCGTGGTGGTCTCCTGGACGGCGTCTTCGATGTAAAGCGGCGTCGGCGTGCCGCGGACGTTGTCCATCACCGCGACGCCGTTGATCATGAAGAGGTTCTCGTACGAGGGCGCGCCCGCGATCTGAATGTTGTTGTTCGCGCCGGGGTTCGTGACGGCGCCGGCGGTCAGCAGCACGGCCGAGTTCAGCGTCCTGGCGACCGGCAGCTTCTCGATCAGCGACTTGTCGTAGGTGGTGGAGGCCGTGCCGGAGTTCGAGATCGTCTCGTAGCTGCCGGTGACCGTCACCTCTTCCGCGACCTTGGCCTGCGGCATGGTCGCGTTCACCCGCTGGGTCTGGGCGGCGTTGACCTTGACCGTGGTGTCGATCGTCTGGAAACCCTGCAGCTCGAACCGCGCCCGGTAGTCGCCGGGGGGCAGGAACGGCAGGGTGTAGTCGCCGTTCTCGTTGGTGACCGTGGTGCGGGCCCCCTGCAGGTTCGGGGAGGTCACGGTCACGGTCACGCCGGGCAGCGGCAGCTTGCCGTCCGATGCGTGGCCGGAGATCGTGCCGGTCGGCATCTGGGCGAACAGCGGTGCCGCTGCGAAACTGATGAGCAGTGCCAACAGAACAAATCGCTTCATCCTTTCCTCCTTGTTTCCTCGTGTCTTGTATCTACCTTCATGGCGCCAGGGGTCTGGCGCCTCTGATGGCTCACATCCAAAAGTTCGGAAAGCTCGGGCGCCCACCTCCTTCCCGGAACGGAGTCGATTCCTCGCAGTCGATGCTCAAAAATGACCGAAGTAATACAAAAACAGCCACACAACCACTGACCGCCGTAGTGCAACGCCTGTGCCGGGTTCCGCCGTACTGCGGTACCCGAACGACCGTTCGATGTCCGGCGGTTTGGATTCGCCGTTCAGCTCTGCGGATGCCGCAGCCGCGAGGGCAGCTCACGTCGGCGCGGGAGCCCACTCGCCCTGCGACTAAGGCGCGGTGGCGGTGCAGTCGCCGCCTTCGCTGACGGCCGCGTACAGCGCCGCCTCGGCCTCACGGAGCAACTCGCCGGCGGAAAGATGGCCGCCCGGGCGGACCTGCGCCAGGCCGACGGTGACCCGGGTGCGGGAGGCGCGGTCGCCGGCGTGCTCGTTGGCGCCCCGCCGCAACCGCTCGATGATCGCCATGGCGGCGTGCTCGTCGGTCTCGGCGAGGAGGAGCGCGAACGTCTCCTCGTCGTACCGCGCGAGCAGGTCGATCTGCCGCAGCGCCCGGC
>JAKCAB010000855.1 GCA_021839785.1 bacterium
GGCATGAAACCCCGGCCGACGTAGATCTGACCGGTTTCCCTGCCGGCAAGGCGGACGTCATCGTCGAGGCAGGTGGATTGCAGTTCGTCCTGCCGCAGGCGGTCGAAGTCGCGGAAGGCGGCGCGCCCGATTTCTACGCCTCGCTCAGCGGGCCGGGGACGACCCGCGCCGGGCGGTTCATGAGCTGGTTCGTGACGTACGGCAACCGCGGCCTCGTGGATCTCAAGCTGCCGCTGCTGCGCTTCCGCGCGCCAGGGGCGACCGAAATCCGGCTGTACGAAAGCACGCTCAACTGGGCTGACTCGTTCACGTTCTGGGGCCTTAACCCGGAGGCCTTGCTGCCCACGCTCGGGCCGGGCCAGGAGGTCACCTTCGAGGTGCGCGTGAAGACGATGAGCTCCGCCACGATTACGGTGGAAATGATGACGGGCGACGAGTTCGAAGCGAATTCGGCCTCCTTCAACTGGGCGTCTCTCCCGGCCCCCACGGGTGCGGATGCGGCCAAGTGGGCCGCGCTGGTCAGCGGGCTCAACGACCGCCTCGGCGCCACGCTAGGCGATTACGCGGCTTTGCTCGAGGGCGATCTGGCCGAGCTCGCGGCCAGCGAACTCCGCTTCAGCTACCTGGCGAACATCAATGGTCGCTGGCTGTTCGGCAATGAACCCGATGGCGTTTCCACGGAGCGCCCGCTCAACCCAGTGCCGGCCGATTATGAAGAGCCAGGCGTCGGGCCGGGCCTGCATGGGCCGTCCGCGGCGCCGCCCGCCGATGGCATCCGCAAGACCTGGTGGGTGGTCATTTCCGTCGAAGACTACACGACGATGGATGCCAATGACCCGGTCTGGAAGTGGAATAACCTCCCCGGCACCCGCAAAGACGCCATTGATCTGAATGACTACGCCAAGAAGGATCTGCGCACACCGGACGGCCAGTATCTCCTGGCCCACGACTTCCCGGGTGACAATAAGGACGTCCGTCGTTCCACCATGCTGAATGGCATTCGCTCGTTGAAGGGCAAGGTGGACGCCGACGACAACCTGGTGGTCGTTTTCAGCGGCCACGGAGGGCTGAAGTCCAGCGGCGCGCCGTATCTCGCCTTCAACGGCGATTTCCTCTCACCGGTGGCCTTCACGCAGGCGCTCGATGAAGTCGGC
This sequence comes from bacterium, assembly GCA_021839785.1. The sequence goes on from JAKCAB010000855.1 coordinate 1,155, forward strand.
GCCGGCACGACTTACTTCGTGAATGACTCCTGTCATTCGGAGGCGTTCAACGAGAAAGTGACGCCGGCGAACACGACCTTCGTCGGTTTTGCCGGCACCCAGTCCAACAAGATCTCCCATGACACCGCCAGCGGTGGTGAGTTGATCAAAAACTTGAAAGGCCAGCTTCGGAAGTGCCGCAGCCTCGGCCTCTCAATGGAACTGACCACCGCCCTGGTGACGAAGAAATACGAAAACGCCGCCAAGGAGAAGGATCGGCAGCAACCGGTCCTCACGAATGCCTCCGGCGCCAGCCTTGAAGGCAAGCCGTGGAATGACCCGTCGGGCTTCGAGCAACGGCTCGGCGACATCTTCAAGAGCCCGCCGTTCCCCGGCGTGATTGCGGGCGGCACCTTCACCATCGTCGGCAGCGTGGACCCGAACGACAAGTACGCCCTCGCCGGCGCCGGGCCCGAGCACTGGGTCAACCCCGACCAGGTCCTGCCGTTCGAGGTGTTGTTCGAGAACAAGCCGACGGCCGCCGCGCCCGCGCAGGAGGTGCTCGTGACGGACGACCTCGACGCGAACCTCGACTGGTCCACCTTCGAGTTGAAGACCATCGAGTTCAATGACGCGCGCCTCACCGTGCCGCCGGGCCGGCAGCAGTTCACCACCACCGCCCAGGTCGGGACCGATGCCAACGCCGTGACGGTGGAGGTCAGCTTCGACTCCACCACCGGCCGCATCACTTGGCTGATGCGCTCGCGCGACGCCAGCACCGGCGACCTGCCGGAGGATCCGTTCGCCGGGTTCCTGCCGCCGAACGACGCCTCCCATCGCGGCGAAGGCACGCTCACCTACACCATCCGGCCGAAGCTCGAATTGGCCGACGGCACGCAGATTCGCAACCAGGCGACGATCATCTTCGATCCAACTTACGGCGCGAATCCGCCGATCCTCACCCCGAAAGTGACCAACACGGTGGACGCCGTGGCGCCCACCAGCGCCGTCCAGGCCCTCCCGGCGGAGGCCAATGGTCCGTTCGAAGTGACCTGGAGCGGCACCGACGCCACCGGTGGTTCCGGCATCGCGAGCTTCGACGTCTTTGTCTCACGGGGCAGCGAGCCGTACACGCTCTGGCAGGTGGCCACCACCGACACGACGGCCACGTTCACCGGGCAACCCGGTTCCTCCTATCGCTTCTTCAGCGTGGCGCGCGATGCGGCGGGCAACACGGAGCTGCCTCCGTCCGCGCCAGACGCGGTCACGGCTATCGCGGGCGGCATGAACTTCGCGACCTGGGCGGCGACTCAAGACCTGCCGCCGAACGCGGCTGGACCCGGTGACGATGCCGACCAGGACGGTTTGAACAACTTCGCCGAGTATGCCTTCGCCACCAACCCGCGGGTGCCTGACCGGCCGCTGGCGGCGCCCAAGGCGGGGATGGTTTCGCTCACCGGTCAGAACTATCTCACGTTGACCTACCGGCGGCCTAAGGTTGAGCTGACGGATGTGCAATACCGCGTGACGGCGTCCGGCGGCCTGGTGCCGTGGGCCGGGTCCACGGCGGTCACACAAGTCGGGTCGCCGGTGGACAAAGGCGACTGCCTCGAAGTCACGATGCGAGCCACCCAGCCGGTGGGCGCGGCTGCGCAAGGCTTCCTCAAACTGGAAATTTCTCGTTGAGGTTCGGTGAGTGTTGGTTCAGGCGCGGCGCGGAGGCCTGGTGCTTCCGCGCCGCGTTTTTATAGCCGCGGCCGTCAGTCCGCGCTGGCTGAACCGGAGTCAAACCGCCGGGAAAGTGTGGGCCGACTCACGTCAGCGGCTGCCTGGGCTAGAAAACAACACCGATCAGCCGGCATCTCAACTTGCCAAGCGGCCCGTTTCTGCCCAACCTCGAACCAACATGCACGCACAAGACTTGACGTTTTTGGGATAGATCGCATCGGTAGCAGCCTATCTCGGAGGCGTGCCTTGGATGAACCGCATGTGCTCAATGACTGTTGGCGTCTATGAACTTCAATTTACGCTCGGCGCTGCCACTTCTTGTGCCAAAAGCCATCGCGTGGGCGGAGGCGCGGGCTGCGGAGATCGCGGCGAGGGGTTTAGCACTCAATGATCTCGAGGTTGCGATTGCCAGGCGCGTAGGCGTCGCCCAACCAGAACGAATCCGCGTCTCGCTTGTGCCGCGCTTGCCCATACCTGACGATCCGCTTCTTCAATTAGCGACACTCGAAACCGGACTCCTGGGCCCGAATATGGTGGGCCTCACTCTCGGCCACTGCATCTACATCTGCCTTGGGCACAACTCAAACCGACTTCTTTCGCACGAGTGCCGGCATGTGCATCAGTACGAAATCGCTGGTTCAATAGCTACCTATCTGCCCAACTACCTTCAACAGATCGTGGACTTCGGTTACGAAGATGCTCCGTTTGAAGTCGACGCGCGTGCCCATGAAACAGACGTCTAACCCTTCCAACAAGCGGACCTCCTCCGGCCTACTGCCTCCGTCGGCCGCTCAGCCGAGGCGGCCGGTCCGGCGGGATGCCTGTTCGCCAGCCACGGCAGGTCCTTGCCAGGTTTACCCAGC
>JAKCAB010000419.1 GCA_021839785.1 bacterium
TTGATACAGCCGGGCGAGTTGGATGCTGCGCGTGTGGCGGCGCCGGAAGGGAATGCCGAGGCTGCTGACAGCCACCTTGAAGTTGGACCACCAACTGCCCAGCGCGCGGACACGGAGGTTTTGTTGGACGGCGTGCAGGAAGTTGTGTTGCACGCGCCGCACCACCTCGAGGTAATGCTCCCGCGTCAGGTCGGCATCCGCGGTCGTTTCCAAGAGCCGCTTCAGTTCGAGATAATAGTGCGCCCCCACGATGCTCCCGCCGGACACGGTGGACAGGACTTCCACGCGGCGCAGCACGTCCATCTCGGCCAGGCGAGCCAGCACGCCGAGGTGAAACAACGAGGCGCGGAAGCCACCGCCCGAAAGGGCCAGCCCCACTTTGCCGCCACGCGCCGTGATGGTGCCGAACGCGCGCGCCCCCAGCAGCGGCTGCAGCGCCTGCCAGGCGGGGTGCCACTCCTCGGGAGGCTCCGACCGGCGAGGCAGTTTCACGCCGGCGAGTGTCGCCAACTTGATGCATTGGCGCAGTGTGGCCTGCAAATGCCAGGGCGTCGTCTGTCCGCGCGTCGCGTCCGCGAGCCACCGCCCGACCTCCGCGAACAACTCGGCGGCTTGCGCGCCCGGCAGACCCGGCCGCAGCGCCAGGCCGAACGCGGCTTCTGCAAGAATCCCCTGGCACCACAGTTCCCGGCTCCGTCCGGACGCGGTTTCGAGCGCGCGCAGAACCGTTTCGCGAACCTCAAGCCGAAGTCGGTAGGCGCGATCGGCCAGCGCGTCGGCTTCGGCAGTTGAGCTGTGGGCTTTCTGCGCGGCGGAGCGGGCGTCGTGAGCCAGCACGTCCAGTAGGAAAGCGGCGTTGACCCCGCCGTAGCCAAGGTCCTGCTCGGGCGCGACCCGCCAGGCCCGCTCGTAAAAGGCCAGGCTCGCGTAAAGGTCTTCGATCTTGTGCCGGTACTGCCAGAGCCGTTTGTACACGGCGCCGGCCAGGCTGATCGTCTGGGCATCGCGCTGCTCGGGATCGCACAGCCCCAAGTCTTCCAGGATTTGGAGTGCCGCCGGCAGGCGGATCGCGGCGTGCACGTTGTCATCCTTGTAAGTGCAAAAGGCGAGTTGCTGCTGGACCCACACCGCCTCGGCGCGTCGTTGCTCGCGGAGTTCGGGCGGTAGTTCTTCGGGAGGTTGATGGATAAAACGCCGGGGGAAGTGCAACTCTTCAAGCCGGCGCAACACGCGAACCGCTTCTCCGAATTCGGAGGCCGCCTTCAACTCCTCGACCAGATTCCGCAAATCCTCGGCGGACGTGGCTGGATCGGACAGCAGGTTGTCGGCTTTGACCAGGATCGTTTTCATAAAACGTGACGGGATCAGTCAGCGGTTTCCGTTCCGCCGGCAGACTTGTACAGCCCGAGGCAGCGGCCCATTCGCGGGCATAACAGTTGCCCGGCGACCAGCACACCAAACTCGACGCGAGCAAGGCTCTGCCCCGCGACAGCTATGACCCGGTGGTGATTTCGGCAGAAGCTAAGCTTGGCCTGGTATCAAGACAACCAGTTTCCAGACCGGTCCGGCGCCTCTGCACACCGGCAGCCTTGGCCCGCGCCAAACCCCAGCCCGGCGGGCGCGAGTCCTGCGCAGTTCTGCGTAAAGTATTTTACTACCAGTATGATCAAAACTTCGTTTGACCGTTTCGGGAAGCGATGCTCCAATGCAAAAAAATATGAAAGCCTTCCTCATTGCCGTGGTCGGAAGCGCTTTGCTCGCGGATGTTTCGAGCGTTCAGGCGGACGCGGTGGTCTTCAGCGCCGCCGGCGCGAGTCAGGTGGACATCCAAACGACGATCGAGGCCTTCCGTTTGACAACCAGCGAATCGGGGGACGAGGCCGTGGACAACGGCATAGGCGGAGGTCCCTTGCAAAGCGGCCTGCGCCACATCGACTGGGACCTGGTGCCTCCCGACGTGGCCAAGTCGGAACGCCTGCCAGGGGATTTCTTCAGTGCGACTGTGCCGGTGGGTGCCAATTTGTCCACCCTGGGCACCGGCCTGCGGGTAAGCGCCCTGCCCGGCGAGGCGCTGGCTCTGCGCTTCGGCGACCTGGAGCCAAGCTACACGGCCACCTTCGCCGCGTACGGCGCCCACCGGTTGTTCGCGCCGATCAACAGCACCGTCACGGACATCCGCTTCACCGTCCCCAGTTCGCCGGAGACACCCGCCGTCGTGAACGGCTTCGGCGCCATTTTCGCGGATGTGGACCGGCCGCTGGGCATCCAAACCACGCTGGTGGAATACTGGGACGTCAACGGCCAGCTTCTTGGCTACTTTTCGGTCCCGCCAAAGGACAACGGGGTAAGTTTCCTCGGCGTTTACTTCGACGGCCCGGAGCAGGTCGCCCGGGTGCGAATCACCAGCGGGAATGTCCCCCTGATTTCCGGCGTGGATGACGGGTTGGGCGGGGTGGTGGACTTGGTGGCGATGGGACAATTCTTCTACAGCGAACCGATGGCCATACCGGAACCGACCACGCGCATCCTGTTCGCAGTTGGTTTGGCTGCCTTGCTCGCCTCGCCTCGACGAAACCGCGGCCGTTCCGGACAGTAAGACGCTTCGCTTCGGACGAGCGCAGCGGCGTTGCCGCCCGCCCAAGACGCGCTGCAACTTCGGGAAAATCGGGAACTACAAAAGTAACCAGCCGAGCACCCCCGCCCACACCAGGCTCGGCAAGTAATCCGCCAGGCGCACCCGCAGGATCTGCAGCATCACCAACGCGACCGCCACGAGCAGCAGACCGCTGGTCGCGTAAACCGAGTCGGCGACCCGGACCGCCCCCATCCAGTCCCGCCAACCGGCGAGCAGCAAAGACAGCGAGCCTTGGATGGCCACCACCGGCACGGCCACCAGTGTGACCCCCCAGCCACAAGTACGGATGAGCGCCAGCGCCGCCAGTCCGTCCACCAGCGATTTCAGCAGCAAACCGCGCGCGTCCGCGCCTAACGCCTCCTGCACCGGCCCGATGACCGCCAGCGGGGTCAGGCAGAAAACCACGGTCGCGGCGGCAAACACGTCGCCGGGCGTCCCGCCGCGACGGGTGAGGCGCTCGCGGGCAAAGCCACCCAGGCCATTCAGCGAGCGTTGCAGGCCCATCGCCTGCCCGCTGAGCTTGCCCAGCACCCACGCCAGCAACAGCACCAACATCTGCTGCAAGACCTGCCGTGCCGAGCCGTTCACCCCCCGCCAGATCACATGGAATCCCAGCCCCAGCGTCAGTACGCCCAGGAGCACCTGGAGGCGCCGCTGCGTGCCGCCGGGAATTTCCGGCAGGCGCAGCCCCACCGCCAGACCGGCGAGCAGGATGCAGGCGCCGTTGATGACACTGCCGAGCATACCCGCGCAGTCTGTGGCGTTTGCCCTGCCTTGACAAGGCACCGCCCACCGCCGGTCCTTCCCGTCGCCAAGGCCCTCCCCGCCGGCGCGCTTCCGTCGGTTCGCGGCGGCCGACCGGAAAAAACGCTTTGTTCCTTTTACTTATCCGATAGAGTAGCTGCTCAGCAATGCAACGCTTACGGGCATTCGTTCGGAGCCTGTTCCTCGTCGCGGCGACCATCCTCGCGCCGCGGGCGGTCATGGCTTCGGCCGCCGCCGCCGCTCCGAATTTCAACCGCGACGTCCGCCCGATCCTCTCGGACAACTGCTACGCCTGCCACGGCCCGGACGAGCAGGCGCG
>JAKCAB010000585.1 GCA_021839785.1 bacterium
CAGAATCTCCACGAACGCCGCCCCGCGATGCCGCGCCGCCGCCTCGAGGATGCGCGCGAGGTGGGGCGGGTCGGCGTAAATCGTCCGGGCCACAAAGGTCGCCTGCGCCGCCAGCGCCAGGCCGAGCGGCGAGATCGGTTGCTCGATCGTCCCGAGCGGACTCGATTTGGTCTTCAGGCCGAAATCGGACGTGGGCGAGTACTGGCCTTTGGTCAGGCCGTAAATCCGGTTGTTGAAGAGCAGGATTCTGAGATCCACGTTGCGCCGCAGGCAGTGGATCAGGTGGTTCGTCCCGATCGAAAGACTGTCGCCGTCTCCGGTGACGACCCACACCGAGAGGTCCGGGTTGGCGCACTTCACGCCCGTGGCGACGGCGGGTGCGCGTCCGTGAATGGTGTGAAACCCGTAGGTGTTCACGTAGTACGGGAACCGGGAGGAACAGCCGATGCCGGAGACGAAGACCGTGTTCTCGCGCGGCGAGCCCACGGTCGCCAGCACCTTTTGCACTTGCGCGAGAATGGAATAATCGCCGCAGCCGGGACACCAGCGGATCTCCTGCGTGGTTTGAAAATCCCGGCGGGTGAGCTGGCGCAGACAATCCTCGGCGCTGGTCTCCGGCCGGTCGGGTAAAACTGGGGTCGGGTTACTCATGTTTCAAGGTCTCCTCGATGGCCTGGCGAAGTTCCCGAATCAGGAAGGGTCGTCCTTCGACTTTCGTCAGGGGTCGGATCGGAACGGAGAATTGGCTGCGCAGGTAGGCGCTCAACTGGCCGGTGTTGTTTTCGGGCACGAGCACTTTGCGAAACGCGCGCAACGCCGATTCCACGCCGCGGGGCAGCGGGTTCAAATGCCGCAGGTGCAAATGCGAAACCGCCCGGCCTTCGGCCTGGGCCTGCCTCACCGCCGCGGCGATCGCGCCGTAAGTACTGCCCCAGCCCACCATGAGCAGGTCGCCGCTCGGCGCGCCCTCCACCTTTGCGGGCGGGATGTCATCGGCAATGCCGGCGATCTTGCGCGCCCGCTGCTCCACCATGCGGCGGTGATTCGCCGCGTCGTAGGTCACGACCCCGGTGACATCTTCCTTTTCGAGGCCGCCAATGCGGTGTTCGAGCCCGGGCGTGCCGGGAATGGCCCAAGGCCGGGCGAGCGTTTTCGCGTCGCGGCGGTACGGCGCGAAGTTGGGCGTGTCCTTGGTAGGCGCCGCCACGCGCAGGTCGGGCAAGCGGTCCGGGTCGGGAATCGCCAGCGCTTCGGCGCTGTTGGCCAGGAAGCTGTCGGACAACAAAATCACCGGCGTCATGTAACGCGTGGCCAGGCGCACCGCCTCGAACGCCATCGGAAAACAATCCGCCGGCGTGGCCGCGGCGAGCACCACCAGCGGCGCCTCGCCGTGCCGGCCGTACAAGGCCATGTTCAAATCCGCCTGCTCGGTCTTGGTGGGCATGCCGGTGCTGGGGCCGGCGCGCTGCACGTTGATCGCCACCAGCGGCAGCTCGGTCATGACCGCCAGCCCGAGCGCCTCCGTCTTCAACGCCAGGCCCGGCCCGCTGGTGCCGGTGGCACCCACCGCGCCGGCGAACGACGCCCCGATGGCGGCGCAGCACGCGGCGATTTCGTCCTCGCATTGGATCACGCGGACATCGAATTCCTTGTGGCGCGCCAGCTCGTGCAAGACTTCGCTGGCGGGAGTGATCGGGTAACTGGCGTACACCAGACAGCGCTCCACCTGGTGCGCGGCGGCGATGCAGCCCAAGGCCAGCGCTTCGTTGCCGGTGACCCGGCGGTAGCGGCCTTTGGGGAGCTGCGCCGGCGCCACGTGGTAATGCACGCGGAACAACTCGGTGGTGTTGGCGAAATTGTACCCGGCGCGCAGGCTGGCGCCGTTGGCGGCCATCACTTCCGGTGTCTTGCGAAATTTGGTCATCAACCACTCGAGCACCGGCTGCACGCGGCGGTCGTAAAGCCAGAGCACGATGCCCAGCGCGAAGAAGTTTTTGCAGCGCGCCCGCTGGCTCCCCGAAAGCCCGCTGGGCCGCGTGGCCTCCTCGTTCAATTGCGTGATGGCCACGGGAATGACCCGGTAACCCGCCAGCGAGCCGTCTTCGAGCGGGTTTGCGGGGTAGCGCGCCTTGGCGAGGTTCGCGGGCGCGAATTCGTCCTGGTTGACGATGATGATGCCGCCCGGCTGCACGTCCGGCAGGCTGACCTTGAGCGCGGCGGGGTTCATCGCCACCAGCACGAACGGGCTGTCGCCGGGCGTGCTGATCTCCTCGTCGCCGAAGTTCAACTGGTACCCGCTGACGCCGGCCAGCGTGCCCACCGGCGCGCGAATCTCGGAGGGAAAATCGGGAATGCTCCGGATGGCGTTGCCCATCAACGAAGCGATGTCCGCAAACTGGCTGCCCACCAGTTGCATTCCATCGCCTGAATCGCCGGCGAAGCGCACCGTTGCCTGCTGAACTTCCACGAACTGTTTCCCGTTCGTCGGACATGTATCCATATTCAAATCCCGTCTGTTCCGCTCTGCATCTCTGCCTGCCCCGATCCTGCGCCCCACCTCCGCTTATGGCCGGCGGTCGGGACGAACCGCGGTCGGGCCGTGGGTTGCTTTCCGGCCCGCCGTTGACCCCTTGGCCGAGGATACCCGCCGAGCCTGGGCAGCCCCCTGCCAGCGGGGGCCGATGATTTCCGCCAGGGTCGTTTCCGCCAGCTTGCGTCGGATGCGGCCGCCGATATCCAACCAAAAATCGTGCGTCGGACAGGTGTTGTCGCTCGTGCAATCGTCCAACGCGAGCAGGCAGGGCCCCAGCCACTCCTTGCCCTCCACGGCCTCGACGATTTGCAGCAACGAAATGTCCACCGGGCGGCGGGCCAGCGAAATGCCGCCCTTGTGGCCGCGCTTTGCGGCTACCAAGCCTTTGCGCGCCAGCGAATTGACGATCTTCGCGAGGTAGGGCCTCGGCAGGCGGGTGCGGCCGGCGATCTCCGCAATGAGACCGCACTGGCCCGGTGACTCATTGAGGCAACCGAGCGCCTTGATGGCATATCCCGTCGTTTGCGAGAGGCACAACATAGTTCGCACAAGCGCAGCTTGTGACCTCAGGCTGGCAAACAGGACGTTAATGTCAACAATAAAGATGACACGGACATCATCTTGCTCGGGTTTTGCGCCGCAGTCCGGTGACGCGACCGGTCACTTCGTCGTTCGTTGACCTCGGCTCGAGCAGAGTTGTCCCCTTCGATTGCGCGGGGGGTGGGGCCCCGGATGGTACCGCCAGGCGCCAAGCCGAGCGGCCCTGGCGCCGGCGTGACACCATCGCGCGGCGGGTTACTCCGTCTTGTCCGTGCCGGCGGTTTCGGGCAACTCCGGCGGGGGTTCGCCGGTGAGCCGTACGACCCGGTTCGTGTAACGGTTCAGGTGGCCTGTCGCCATGTTGTAAGCCTCCTGCGCCTTCTCCAATCCCTTGCCAACCTCCTCGAATTTCTTCTGGAAAAATCCAAAGCTCTTCTGCGCCTGCCGGATTTGGTCGAGCGTCAGCTCCACGCCCTTCGCGAACTCGTACTGGCTGATGCTCATCGCCACCGCACGCAAGGTAATGGCCAGGGTGTTGGGCGAGATCGGGAAAACCTTCAGCTTGTGGACCGCCTCGCACAACTCGCCGTTGCGGATCACCTCGAAGTAAAGCGTCTCGCTGGGCAGGAACATCAGCGCCAGGTC
>JAKCAB010000277.1 GCA_021839785.1 bacterium
TCCGTGTCGCGATGCGGGTGCGCGCCAAAACCCTGGCCGGGCGCGACGCGGTCGTCGTTGATCACCCGCAGGCTGCGGAAACCCATGTGCGCCGGGTCGTGGTAATCGGCGAACGAAAAGGTGTGCCGGCTCTGGAGCCAACCGTGGTCGGCCAGCCCGCGCTCTGCAGCTTTCCGAATTCGCAGCATGAGCCAATGAGTAGCCTGCGCTTGAGTGTCCGGCCAATTCTTCGCGGGTATCGGGGGAGTTTGAGGCCGCGCCGACGCAGATTAGCAGGCGTGCCAATGAGGGCCGGCTGCGGGCTTACCCGGCCCGATTGGGACCTTTCCTTTTTGGCCGGTCATGGACGGGCCAGGCGTTACGACCGCCAGGGTGCGCTCCGCAGCGCGCGCTCCTTGTTCGCTAGTCGGAAGAGGCGCCGCGCGTTGCCGTTCATCAGGCCGGGCACCAACTCAATTGCCTCCGCGCGTGAAATCCAGCCGTCGCGAATCAACCCCTCCAAAGCGCGGGCAAGGCCTTGCCGGGCGATGGCGGCGTGGCCGACCACCGGCTCCACCGGGATGTAATCGCCGCCAAAGGTGAGCAGCTTGTTCGCCGGGGCCGTGACCAGGAAATCGCGGACTAAACGCTCGGTCGCCGATGGGCTGATGAGCCACGCCCAGCACAAGTCCACCACCGCGTTGGGGTAATGCTTGGCCAGCGCCAGCATTTGCTCCTGTGGCAGGGATAGCCCATGTGCATGAGCACAAACGTCGTGTCCGGCGCATGGCGCAACAACTCCGCCACATCGCCGGGGTTTTGCGCCACGCGGGCCAGCGGCATCGAGTTTTGGCCCGCGTAGTAGCCGGTGTGGAGCTTTACCGGCAGGTCCGCCGAGGTAGCTTTGCGCACGCAATACCAGAAGAGGTGGTCATCGACGGCCTTGCGTTCCTCGGCGGACACCGGGTCGCCCGCCACGAGTCTGCGGAACGCGTCGGCGGCGCGTTCGGCCGGCACGTCCTCGAAATCCAGCCGCCGCGCATACGCCACCTGCGTCTTCACGGCCGTGGCATACGGCGCATAGCGCGCGAACCAGTGGTCGATCACCCGGTGCCAGCCGGCGAGGTCGGTGGCCTGCGCGCCGTCGGCATCGGTGAAATGCTTCCAATTCGCGCTGCCGGCGCCGAACGCCAGGATGCTCAGGTCCTGCATCAAGAGCTGCGGTTGACGCGATTCCATGAAGGGCGCCTCCAACGAGTTTACCTGGCAGGATTCGACGCCGGCGCGCTCGCGCAGGACCGTGGCGTAGAAGCCCGGTTTCACGGTCTTGTGATAGCCTTCGGCCACGCGGTCGATCGTCCGGGCGTCGAGTTCGGCCACTCCGTAAAGCTGCTCGATCGCAAGGCGCACGGCGCGTCCGTAGCCGGTGTGTTTCACCACGGGCCACCAAGGCTCGAGCAATGCCCACTTGCGGCTGGTCGCCACGTCCGGCGCGGTGAACGTGGCGTAGTCCTTCGCGGGCATGCCCGCCACAATCAGATCCGAGTTCAAGTAGTGCGTGAACAGCAAAGCCCAGTCGTTGCAGGGCAGCAGCGGCGCGGGCTGGCTCCAATCGGTGCGGCGCTCCTCCTCGACCAGGTGCTCGTGCGTGTCGATGAACGGCGTCTTCGCGATCACGCTCGCGAGGTCATCGCCTTCGACCGGCGTGGCGGCCGCCTCGACTGGCGCGGCGCCGGTGAGGAACAGCGAAGCCGCGGCGGTGCCGGTGCCGGCGAGTGCGGCGCGGCGGCTGATGGCGGGCGAGGAAGCGGGACTTTTCATGGCTCGGTCTTTGCGCGAATTGGGGAGGTTCATGGCTGGTGAGTGCGCAAGCTCCGCTCCGCCTGGGCGGTGCGCTTTAATCCATCGTAGATGCCGCGAGCCAGGGCCACGCGTTCGAGCAAGGCGTCGCCTTGGAGCGCGAGCTGCTTGCGATACCGGTCATTCTCGAGCTTGCCTTCCGCGTCGAGCCGCCGCGCTTCGGCGACGATGCTTTCAATTTCCTTCAAGCTCGCTTCCCGCTTGGCGATCAAATCGTCGATGGTGTCGTACTTCCAAAACCGCAGGCCTTCGCGGATCACATAGACGGGCGTCGTGTGGGCGGTCGTGCCATCGCCGGCACGAGCGCGGGCGGCGATCCAAAAACCGTCGCCCGCGTTCACCGTGAAGTTGAGCGTTGCCTCCGGGTGTTGGGCGTCTTGCGATTCCGCCGTCCGAATCACCTCGCCGTGGCGGACGATTTCCAGCTTCACCGGCGCCATCCGTCGCGGGTCACCCCAGGCGCGGGCGCGCACGCGGAGTTGGCGGTCGGATTTCACGACCAGTTCGTCGCCGGGCAGCGCGTCGTCCACGCGGAATTCGAGCATCGGCCCGCTGGTCGTGAACGTGCGTCCGCGGCCGAAGGCGGCGAACCAGTTGTCCGCGGTGAACGGCTGGTCGCCGTGAAACGCGTAGGCGCGGACTTCGCCGATCGTGCCGCCCCAAGGCACGTCCGAGCCGGCGCTGGCGGTGAGTTTGCAGCCGAGGTTGAGGAATTCGTAGTAAAGGTCGGTGCCGAGGTGGTTGAACTGGAGAATCTCCACGAAGTCCACCTTCGCGCGCGGCACGTTGATGCTCATGTCGCGGTGGACGTGAAACATGCCGGAGTTGACGTGCGCGTACCCGCTGAGGCCGCCCTGCGCGTGCACGGCGTCGAAGACGGTGTCGTAAAGGAAATAGCGTTCCGGGTCGCGCACCATCGCGGTGATGTTCATCGCCAGCGTGTGGCCGATCTGGTCGTGCGTCCGCGGGCACTCCTGGCCGGGCGACAAGATGTACTCGCCATCCACCACGCGGTAGGCCGGGCCGAAGCCGCGCTGCTCGAAATAGGTGCGGTAGATGTCGCCCATTTTCACGATGTTCGCGAGATGCACGTCCTCAGCCTGCACCCAGGCCATCACGTTCCGGGCGTCCTCGTCGCTGAGGATGCGGGTGTGGACGTGGTCATCGCCGGACCACCAGCCCAGCTTGCGCAGGTCCGTCCAACGCTTCGGCCGCAACGTGCGCTCGACGATTTCGCCGGACTTGATGGTGACGTCCTCGAACAGCACTTCGTGCTCGACGCCGCGCCGCACGCCGATCTGCCATACGCCGGGCGCGAGCGCCATGTCGAACGGCCCCGGCGAACACCAGAAATGCACGCCCAGCGGGCCGGGCAAATTCGCGGCGCGCACGCCGGTGGCCGAACCCTGGCCGTCGAACTGCGGCGCAAATTCGATGCCGTTGGCGGGCCGGTGCTGCAAGCCGTCGGTGCGCCACATCAGGCGCACCATCGCGGGCGTGGGCAGGCCGGTGTCGTCGGACAGCACGGTGAGCTTGAGCCGGCCGGGCGGGGGCGTGGTCACGTCCAACATGAGCCGCGCCGCCGGCTGACCTGGGCGGTTGAGCTGGAGTTGGAGTGTGGTGTGGCCAAACGGCAAATGCTCGAGACCGGCGACCGCGTAAGTGGTGCCGCTGGCGGCGACGTCGAAGTTGACCTGGCTCGACTCGCCGCGCGGCTGCGAAAGGTCGGCCAAGGTGGTGCTGAAGCTCTGACCTTCCCCGCCTGACTGAATCTCGACCAACAAGGCACCGGTGTCGCCCGGCAACTCGACCGGCCCGGTGGGCGTCAAAGTCGGACGCGGCGTGGTGAGGTCGAGGCGTTGCAAGTGCGGACACTGCT
>JAKCAB010000298.1 GCA_021839785.1 bacterium
TCTCTCACCTCAGGTGGCTTGCGTCGCTGTTCGCCGGTTCGGCGAAGACCAGCCGAGCTCCACCACCATCGCGGACCAATGCGACCGGCCGGCCGACGACGAGTGCAAGCAGTTCGGCGTCGGTGATTTCGCTCACTCCGGCTCGCTGGTCAGCAGTGGTCACGAGCCCAGCGCCGCCCGGCGCGGACGTTACGATCGGCACGCTGCCGACGCGCGTTTCCACGATCATTCCCGGCGGCAGTGGCCGGCTTTCGACCACCCTCACGGAGCGGGCCTGGGCGGGTGGCGGGAGTTCGGTCGGAGCCTGGCGAAGCCACACCGCCAGCGGCAGGCCAACGCCGAGCAACACCGCCAGCGTTCCGCGTTGCCAGCGTTGGACGCGCTTTCGGCGACGGACCTCCCGCAGCGTGGTGGCCAGCGAGTTGGCGCGGAAGTCCGGCGTCAGCGTTTCGGCCAACACGGCTTCCAGCAAGGGTTCGGTTTCAAGTTTCATGTTTCAATTGCGCCAGGATGGCGTCCTTGAGTTTCCGGCGAATGCGACCCAGCCGCGCTTCCACCGCCTTCTCGGTTTCGCCCAGTGCGGCGGCGAGCTCGCGGACCGATCCGCCTTCGAGGTACTTGCGTTCAACCAGGTCACGGTCGTCGTCACTCAGCCCAGCCAGACTGACGGCAAGGAATTCGCGCAAGCGGGCATCGGCGTCGTGGTTGTCCGCGGGCGGAGCGGTCTGGCGCCACCGCAGGAAGCGGTCGAGGAACGCCAGGTAGCGGTGGTGCTTGCGGTGTTCGTCCACGACTGCGCTGCGGGCCAGCACCGTCAACCAACTCCACAGCGCTGGCTCGCTGTCGAACCGCCGGACATGCCGCACCGCCCGGAGGAAAGTCAGTTGCAGCGCTTCGCGGGCCGCTTCTTCGCGCCCACCGGTGACAACCAGCAGATAGCGCAACAGGCGCGGGAAGTACGCTTCGTGGAACGTGCGCCACGCGGCCTCGTCGCCGCCGACGAGCCGGGCGGTCAAGGCGGCGACCCCGGTCGGGTCGTTCCGAACCGGGGCCGCCGTGGCTTCCGCGGACGCTGGCGCTTCAGTGTCCAAACACAACTGGGTGGCGGACTCGACCACAGTGCGGGCTATTGAGCCGGTGCCGGTGGAGGTAGTGGAGGTACTTGAACTTGGGGCGTTGGCCTTGGCGACCCGAGTCTGGACGGCGTCTTGGGCTTGGGCGCGGTCGCAAGTTGGCTCAACACCTCTTCGATGATCTGAAGCTGCGCCGGCTCGCCTACAGCGATCAGGAGCTTGGTTTCTTTGTGGAAGTTCATCGTTGGGGGCGAGGTTTCGCCGAGCATTTTCCAACCCGTCTGAATGGCGGTGGTGATGTCGTCGAACTTGTACGCATCGAGGTAAGGTCCGAGTTGATAGAAACGGACCACGCGAGCGGGCGCCGATTCGGGCGGCAGGTTTGGCTTCTCGTAATGGAAGGTCCAGATCGAGTCGTCGTTGACCGGTCCTTTGGTGCGAAAGCCGAAGGTAGTTTCCTGCTGTGAGTAATCGTAAACCTCCCTATTCGGTACGGCGAAATAACTTCCCGTCTTGTACATCATCATCTTGTGGCTGGCCGCCTCGAGCGCCTCGAACAATTGCGGGACGGTGACCTGTTTCAGGTGCATCTCCGGCAACCGAGTGTCGGCCAAGTCGTCCGGGATGATGGCGTTCACCGGCTTGCCGCGCGCTTCGGACACCACGCGAATGAAGTCCGCCGGCCCGCCGCCGGGGAAGTCGAGGTCGAAGCGCTTCACCTTGGTGGGGACCGGCAGCCCCGTGGCCGGATCGACGTAAACCAATTCGGGCGCGGCCACGGAGGGGGCCAGCGGTTGGGGCGCCTGCGGGGTCGCGGCCTGCATTGGCGCGGCCGCTGCGCGCGTGGGCAGGAAGCGCGGCAGCGCGGGCACCGGTTGCGGGGCGGATTCTTGCGCGAGCAGCGATCCCGCGGCCAGGGCGGCCAGCACGGAGGCGACGAGGAAAGGCGTTTTCATGAGATTGGCATTTGTCGGTTCCAACAGATACACGACGGCGGCGGCAAAATCCCGCGGAATTTCTGACGGACACTTGCTTGGCCAGCACGGCTAACGCGCAAGTGTGCAGTCCGGAAGCGGGCTCGCCCTCGCCCCGGCCCTCTCCCCCGGGGAGAGGGAGAGACGTTCCCGGCGCGGCAGATCCTTCACCGTTCGGTGGCTCTCCTCACGCAGCGACCGCTGGTTCCCTCTCCTGGGGGAGAGAGTTAGGGTGAGGGCGAGCCAGCGGTCAGACCGCATACTTACGGCTAAACTGGCGGCAGATTCGCCAGCGCGGCCAGGACTTGTTGTTCCTTGGTCTGCCATTCCACCAACCGCTTTTGGTGCTCCGCGAGCACGTGGGGCGGGACCTTTTGGGTGAACTGGGGATTCTCCAGCTTGGCGCGGGCCTTTTGCACCTCGGCGCGGGCTTTGTCCAATTCCTTGCTCAACCGCGCGCGTTCGGCGGCGACATCGATCAGGCCGGCCAGCGGCAGCAGCAATTCGCCCAGCGCATTCGCGACGACCGGCGTTCCTTTTTCGGGCACGAAAGCCGGGTTGACCTCGACCGCTTCCGCGTTGAGCAGGAGCCGGATGACTTCGATCTCGCTGGCGGCCAGGTTGCCGGTCGGTTTGAGGACGTAGTGGAGCTTTTTGTTCGCGGGCAGGTTGAACTCGCGACGCAAGTTCCGGCCCAGGCCGACCAACTCGTACTTGGCGGACGCCAGTTTCTCGGCCGATTCGTCGAGGCCGTAATGCTCCTTGAAGTCGGCGTCGAGCGGCTTGGGCCAGTGCGCGAACATGATCGTCTTTCCACCCTGGCCTTCGGGCAGGTCTTGGTTGAAGCCCATGCCCTGCCAAAGTTCCTCGGTGATGAACGGCAAGAAGGGGTGAAAAAGCCGCAGCGTGTGGCTCAAAACGAAGTCGATTACCGCGAGTTTATTCGCCTTGAGCGCCGCGTCGCTGCCCTGCAAGGCCGCCTTGCTCGCCTCGACGTACCAGTCGCAATACTCGCTCCAGAAAAAGCGGTAGAGCGTGGCGGTGGCGTCGCTGAACTTGTAGTCGGCGAAGGCGGTGTCGATCTCGCGGATCGCCTGGTCGAGGCGGAGGAGAATCCACTTGTCGTCGCTGGTCAGCAGCGTGGGGTCGATCTCGCCTTCCATTTCGAAAGCCTCGGACGAGCCGTTCGCGGCAGCCGGCGAGCCGCCGGCACTCCCTTGCATTTGGCGGAAGCGGCAGGCGTTCCAGAGCTTGTTGCAGAAATTGCGGCCCAACTCGACGTCCTTTTCGTCGAAGAGCACATCCTGGCCGAGCGGCGCGCTGCGCATGGTGCCGAACCGGAGGGCATCCGCGCCGTATTGGGCGATGAGTTCGAGCGGGTCGGGCGAATTGCCGAGGCTCTTGCTCATCTTGCGGCCCAGCTTGTCGCGGATGATGCCGGTGAAATAGACGTTCCGGAACGGCAAGGCATCCGGAAGGCCGAACCGCGGCTCGCCCATGAACTCGTAGCCGGCCACGATCATGCGCGCGACCCAGAAGAAAATGATGTCCGGCCCGGTGACGAGGTCGGTGGTGGGATAGAACTTCTTGAGCGTGGGCGTCTGTTCCGGCCAACCCATCGTCGCGAACGGCCAGAGCCACGAGCTGAACCAGGTGTCGAGGACGTC
>JAKCAB010000237.1 GCA_021839785.1 bacterium
CGGGTGGCGCGATTTCAGGTGGCGCAGCGATCGCGGCCGGCGGGGGTGTCTCCGCCACCGGCACGAAAGCTTCGACGCTTGGCTTGGATTCAGACACCGCAACCATTGGCGGCGCTTCCAAGGCGGGCAGCGGCGGAGCGGCGGTCACGAACCGGACGGGTTGAGTTTCCTCCCCGCTGCGTTGGACCGGCGTGGTCACCGGCAGGGAGCGCGCGAAAGTCTGCCAAACGCCCGCGCGATCCACGCATCCGATTTCGGCTACAAAGCTGGCGCCGGGGCGTTCGACCCGAACGAACGCCGATCGCGTTTTCGCTGAAAGCGCCACTTGCTGGTAGCTCGTGCCCGGCTCGGTCCCGACGTGGACCCGCAACGCCAGACCTTCGCCCGCCAGGGCCAGTTGCGGCAGCGTCAAATCCCAGGCCGCGTGCAGCGTGTGCGGATCACGCGCAGTCAGCCAAAGCCGGCCCGTCCCGTAATCGGTCACCAAGTCGGGGAGCTCGGCCGGTTCGGCGACCTGCGCCGTGGGATGCACGGTCGGCAACGCAAATCGCCGGCCAGGCCCGGCTGTGGGTGGTGGCACGTCGAAGTCGCCTTCCAGTAAAATCGCTGGAATGCGCAGTGGCGGGACCTTCGCCGCCGGCGGCGATGGCGGAGCGGCTGCTGCCTTGGGCGGCGGCGCGATCTTGACCGGCGAGGGCTTCGCGGTTTTTCGCCGCGATGCGGTCGCGCGCGGGGTTGCCGGCTTGGCGGCGCGCTGTGCCCGCGTCGGGCGAACCTTCGATGTCGCGGGGGCGGGCGTCGGAACGATCGCTGGCTCCACTGGCGGCGTCGCCGTGGGTAGCGAGGCCGGCTTTTTTCTGACCATCGCCCGTTTAACGCCAGCGCCAGCTTTTGGGTTGGTTGAGGCCGGAACCGCCGGCTCAGCTTTGCTGGCTTTCGTCGCTTTGGCCGGCGCCACCGACGGCACAAGCGGCAAAGGCGCCGGTTCCGGTTTGGGCGCGCCCGGCCTGGCTTCGGCGGCGGGCACGGCCTTAGTTGAACGTTTGGATCGACCAGTGGCGGAACGCTGGCTCGGAGCCGCGCGTTTGGCGGTCGGTCGGACAGGCTCAAGTGGCGCGGTGGGCTTGGGCGCAATCGCCGGAGAAACCGCGCTGACCTTGGTTGCCTTCGTGCTGACTGGTTTCGCCGCCGGCGTCTTGGCCGGTTTCGCGGTCGCCACCGCGAGGCGGCTTGGACGCGCCGAAGTAGTGGCGGGCCGGGCAATCCGCGTCTTTTTCAACTTAAGCGCCTCGGCAGCCGCTGCTGCCGGCGCGGCGATGGTCTTCGCGGGCGCAACCTTGGCGGCGACCTTCGCCGCGGACCCGCCGGTGGCCGGCTTGCGCGCGGCGCGGCTGGCCTTCGCGGGCGGGCGGGCGTCGGATTTGCCAGGGATTGGTGCGCCCACCGAGCTTTTGGCCCGGGTGGTTTTGCGACTAGAGGCCGAGGTCTTGTTTGTATGCGGCTTCATGGCGCCGTTGGGATGGGGCGGATGACATCCTCGCCGCGGGCAACAATAGGGAGAGCTTCTCGCGTGGTGCAATGCAAATAACCAGCGCGGGCAATGAATCGAATCACCCCGGTCCTCAGACGCGCCCCGGCAACCTTTATCTTGAGCCAATTCGCATGAAATCCAGGACGGGCAAAAGGTGTTGAAATCCCGGCTCGCTGGACTAGCATTCCATCCGCGTTGAGACGTATTCAGCGCATGGAAGGTCGGGACGTAGCGTAGCTTGGTAGCGCGTCTGAATGGGGTTCAGAAGGTCGTGAGTTCGAATCTCACCGTCCCGACCAGCTTCTCCCAATCCGGCTGGTTCTTTCACTCCGGTTCCGCCCGCCAACGCGGCATCAGCCGGTGCGCCACCCCCAGGTGATCCAGCACGCGGGCCACCACGGTGTCCACGACTTCCACGACGCTCTGCGGATGACTGTAGAAGGATGGATTTGCGGGCAAGATGGTGGCGCCGGCCTGCAGCAACAGCTCCATGTTTTTCACCTGCACGAGGCTGAGCGGCGTTTCGCGCGGCACCAGGATGAGCTGCCGCTTTTCCTTCAGCATCACGTCGGCCGCGCGCAGCAGCAAATCCTCGCTCAAGCCATGCGCGATGCGGCCCATCGTTCCCATCGTGCACGGGATGACCACCATCGCGTCGAACGCGTTCGAGCCGCTGGCGAAGGGGGCGTTCATGCTGGCGAGGTTGTGCGTGACCACGCCGGCGGGAAGCCGCAGGCCGGCCGGGAGTTCCTCGGCGATCACCTGGCGCGCGTAACGGCTCACCACCAGGTGAATCTCGTGCTGGCGCGGGTCCAGGTTGTCCAGCAACCGTTGGGCATAAAGAATGCCGGTAGCCCCGGTGATCGCGACGACGATGCGCATCCGCACCTACTAGGCGGGAGCCCAAGGCCTGGCAAGCCCAAGCGTGCCCGATTGGAGTTCGCGTCCGGCGGTCATCGAGGTTGAAGCGCGACTCGCGGCGCTGTGCGTTCCCGATTCGTGGCTGCGCTGCCGGACTTCACTTGACGTTGACGAACGCGGCCTGGCTGAGGTTCGTGAACGCTCCCGACCCGGTGACGACGCGTTGCGCGGCGCGAATCTGGTAAAGCTTCTTTGCCGCCGGCGCGTCCGCGTCCAGATAAGCTGCCCCCCTCACCGGCACGGCGGTGATTTTCTCGAACGGCCCGGCGTTGCCGTTGACCGAGCGGTAAACGAAGTACCCCGCGGTGGCCTCCGGTGAAAGCCCCCAGCGGAGTTCGACCTCGCCGCCCGCGCGTTTCCGGCCGGTGGCGCGCGTCGGCGGCGCGGTCACCTGCGCGCGCAAAGTGGGATCGCCCAGGAGGAAGGTCGTGCGCGTGCTGGCAATGCTGCGCGCGGTGCGGACCAGGCCGTCGCCAAGCGGTTCGCCCACGCCGAGGTTCTCGAAACGCCAAATCGTGTTCATGGTCCAGCACGCGGCCAGGCTGTAATTCGGGGTGGCCAACAGGGCGCGGAGCAGCCCGTTGGGGGCGAGGTTCCAGTCCCCGAAGTACGATCCTTTCAGCAGGTAAAAGGCGACGTGCGGTTCCGGCAAGGTCGTGGCCAGCAACGGGGTGGTCACCGGCGCGACGCCCTGGGCCGCGGCGTCCTCCCGGTTGTTGTGCAGCGTCTCGTTGGCGCCGTAACCGCCTTGGAAGGCCCACAGCGCGGAGGGCGTGCCTTGAAAGGCGTCGCCGTGCAGGATCTCCCCCAGGCCGCCGAGCCGCGTGCCGGCGGCCAGCGCATTGAAGTAAATCGACTGGCCCACGCCGTTGAACGTGCCGGAGAAATAAGCGCCCGCAATGGCCGCGTGGTCGAACCGGACCTCCTTCATCCGATAGCGGTGGTCTTTGGCCAGGTATTGGCGGAGCAACGCCAGTTCCGACGAGGACTTGAACGCCGGCAAGCGCGCGAAGTCGATCCGCCCGACCGCCAGCTCCAACCCGTTTTCGCCCTTCGGCGTGACGATGTATTGCTTGAAGTTGTTGGCGTCCAGTTTGCCGTCGCCGGGCACGTTGCGCCGCACCGGATCCCGCAAGTTGGTCCCGGTGTTCATCACCGAATCGGACCAGCGGCCATCCATGTCGCCGTAATAACTGTCGGCCGGCCAGGCGCCGTTCATTTCCCAATGGCCGTCTTCGTAGTTCACGCCGGACTAAGGAATC
>JAKCAB010000514.1 GCA_021839785.1 bacterium
GGCGTCGGCGGTCCTGATCACGTCATCCGGCAACCGCGGCGCACTCACAGAACAGAAGATCAGGCCGGCCTTCTGAAACGCCTTGAACACCGCGCCGTTCCACCAACTGGGGTGGCGGAATTCGACGGCGTTGCGGCGGTGTGGATCGAGCTGGCTCACGATCGCGCGCAACCGCGCGGTGGTGTAGTGGAAGCTGGGCGGGAGTTGAAACAGGAAACAGCCCAGGTGCCCGCCCAGCACATCGGCGAACTGGCAGAATTCGCGGACCAGTCTCCGCGTGCCGCGGAAACGCTCCAGATGGGTGATGCGCCGGTTGACCTTGACGCTGTACTGGAAGCCGGGCGTCGCCTGCCGCGCCCAGTTTTGCACCGTTGCCGGTCGCGGCCAGTGGTAAAAAGGCGCGTTGAGCTCGACGGTGTCGAAGGTGCGCTGGTAGTGGCCGAACCATTGGCTGGACGGCAGTTCGGCGGGATACACCACGCCCTTCCAATGCCGGTAATACCAGCCGGAGCAACCGATTTGCACAGGCCCGGTCTTCATGCGCGGCCAACGAGGTTACGCGTTCAAAGTTCAATGCCGGCGAAACAGCCACGCCAGCAGCGTCAGCACCAGGCTGAGGATCACACAGGTCGCAAGCGGGAAGTAGAACTTGAAGTGAGGCCGCTCCACCGCGATGTCACCCGGCAGCCGCCCCAGCCACGGAATCCTGGGACCCAGCCACAGCCACAGGCCCGCGCCAACCAGCACCAGGCCCACCACGACGAGCCACTTTCCGATCTCGTTCATTGCCTTGCCGACAATATAGCCCGACGTCACCGGGAGGGAATGCTCGAATCCATCGCCGCGCCAAACCGCCGCCTGGCGGGCTGCCCCGCGCCATTCGTGAGCTGCGTTTTGCCGGGCAAGGAAGGCAAGCGGTCGCCCTGATTTTGGTCCTGGCGGTTCGCACGGCCTATGGCGGGCCGCCCGTCTGTTTTTCGGCGGCTTCGATCTCGGCCCACGACGGCGCGCGCCAGAGATGGAGCGTGCCACTGGAATTCAGCGCGCCGAGGAGATTGCCGTCGGGCGAGAAGCATATGGGATGGAACAACGACCCTTCCCCTTCCAGAGTCAGCAATTCCTGGCCGCTGGTGAGGTCCCAGAGCTTGACGGCTTCCCGGCCGTTGGCTTCCCTGCGGCGCCCGATGCTGTGCCAGCCGCCGTCCGGCGAAACCGCCAGGGTGTCGATCGTGTTCGATCGCGTGCAAAGCGTGGCCGTCCCATCGCCGCGGCACTCCTGCCACAGGTAGCGCCACTCCCAGCCGCGCAGGTCGCTTTCGCCCGGCCGCGGGCAGTGGCGGCCGAGGAGCTGCCGGGCGCGGCCAAGGTTGTCCGAGGCCCGGGCCTGTTGGGCGAGATTTATGTCCGCGGCGTAGGCCAGGCGCCGCTGCCGCCGGGTTGGTGCGGACAGCGGCGAAGCCAAACGACGCTGGCATTTTCGAGCCGGGCGATTCCGGCCAGAGGCCGAAAATGGAGGGCGCAACGCCCGAAACAATTGAATCGTTCCGGCCGGGTCTCACCAGGCATCCCGAAGTTGTGGGCGGAGCGCCGGCTTGTAGCCGGCTTTGTGCCGGAGCCGGCCTCGGAGGCCACCAATGGCGCTGCAAGCCGGCGCGCCGAAACGCGCACATTCGGGCACGCCGACCAGTTCAGGAGGCTCCGTTGGCCTCACTGGGAGCGACACCGGAAGAAGGCGCGCGGCAGAGTCGCGTCAACGGCCACTGGAACTTCGTTGGTGTGCAATGACCACGGCAGCGTGGCGATCGGCGCCCAGGTGCTGAGGTTGGAGGACATTTCAACGACGGTGTCCGCCCCGCAAGGCGCCGAAACGATCAGCCGTGCAGGATCGGCGATTCTCACGACGGCGTTGGTCAGCGGAGCGCCATCCTGCGTATAGACGGCTGTCCGGCCATTCGCCGTAATGGTATACCTTACTCGCACGTGACCGTCTGAGTACCACATGTTTGGGATGATGTGGTTATCATACGTCCACTCAGTAGGGTACGGCACAGAATTGCTTCCCACTTGCTGTGGATATGAGTATGTGTAATGTGGATCTGACTCCACATTGACTTTGAACTCTGTCAATCCTGGAACGGTAATCACGGGCCGCACCCTGATGAACATTTCAGGTGACTTGTTCATATTTCGGAACGACTCCAAGGTGATGTTATCAATCGCTCCGATACAATTCGTGATGATTATCAGACCAGCATTATCGATATCGGGGATAAAATCAACATACAACCCAATCGGCGAGATGATGTTGTCTCGCTTTGCCACGTAGTTTGTGTAAACATACATGGCGCGACTTGCTACGCAAGATTCAAAATCTGCGTATGTATTGAACTTAATCGGAACCCCGTAGGAACCGAAACTACTTATGGATGCATTCGTAGTCGTTGAAAAGTTAAACCGCACGATCATGGTGCATGGCTGATTTGTTACACACCAATCGACGGACCTCTGGAAGTTTCCCACCGGCAACGAGGCTGGTAAATCGTCCGCGCGAGACGCGAAAAGCAGGACCGAAAGGGCCGCCGCGGCGAGCCCCAAACCCAACCGGCGACTCCATCTGCCCGCTCCTTGATCGCACACTCCACGGCGCGCGCGCGGCGAAGGCGCAGAAACCCTTGGCGCCGTCACTGAGCATTCGGCGGAGTTCGAGGCGGCCCACATCGTCTTCATTGTGTCCGTAGAGTCTTGGAAGCAGACGCTGGCCGGCAAGGAAATACGGAGCATAACTTGCGCGCCCCAATCCGTGGTCGGAACCAGCCAATTGAAGTCAGGGGGAGCGCGACCGTCCCGGTCGCTCCCGTCGGCGTCGCACCGGCGGGTCGCCGGTCTCTGAGCGGTTTGGGTCTCGCGGAAAACGTAAGCCGGCTGGGAAGCCGGCGCGCCGTCAGCACTTCGCGCTCCCCAGAGCCGCAGAAATTGCCCGGACCAAGGCCGGCTCGGTGACCGCTCAGAAATGGAGCTTGAGCAGGCCGACTTCGAGGGCGAGCGCTTCCTGAACGTTCGAGAACAGCAGCCTTTGGGTGCGTTCGAGCACGCGCAGATTGTCGGCGGCGGCGCGCGGTTCGAGCCGGCCCGCCACCACGGCCGTGCTTGCGGCAAGTTGGGGCAGGCTCAGCCGGTCGCGCTCCAGACCCTGCGCGGCGAGCCAGAGGTCGCGCAGCCACCATTGCAGCGCGGCCAGCAACTCGCCGCGTTGCCGGCGATACTCGGCCTCGATCGCGGCCGTCAATTCGTCGTCCCACTTCTCGCGCAGGGCCGGATCGACATCGTCGTAGCGCTCCAACGGCGAGCGGGCGGTGAGGTCTTTATCGATCGCCGTGCGGCGTTGCTCCAGCTCCGCCAGCACCTGGCCGAGCAGGCCATAGCGCGCGAGCAGCCCGCCCTTGGCGGCGGCGACCTGTTGGGTGAACGATCGCAGCCAGGCTGCCACCGCCGCGTCGGCCACCGGTCCACCGCCACCGCCGAAAGTCAGCCGCAGGCAACGCGACAGGATGGTTTCCAGCACGCGCTGCGGTTCGGTCGTCAACAGCAGCAGCACGCTCCGCTCGGGCGGTTCTTCGAGCGTTTTCAGAAAGGCGTTGGCCGCCTGCACATTCAACTGGTCCGCGCCCACGATCACCGCCACCTTGTAGCGCG
>JAKCAB010000094.1 GCA_021839785.1 bacterium
GGGCGACTTTTTTGACGGGCTGTTAGGGCACCGAGCGTTTCGAGCGATTGGCTTTTCTCGAGAGCTAACCGTGGGATCTGCTCAAGTCTCGAGTCCTACTGAATAGTTACGGCTTAGGGTGACGGCGCTTTCCGCACACCGGGTAGCCGGCGGCGGAGCACAAGTGAAACCCAGTTACCTGAATGCTCGGCTATTTTCGCAATCTGTTGGATTCTCGGAAAGGCTCGCCCCGAAAAGGCGGGCCGTTCGTACCGGAACGCTCGTCGTCCGCCTCGCGATCGGGGCAGGATCGCGCGAACCGGGAGCAGACTTTCTCCAAAGTGTTCCGTTATCGGCTGCCCGAAGGTCAGACTACCGAACCTCAAAGCGTCGAGGTCGTCGGTTCGTTCACTCACTGGCAGAAAGTGGAGTTGCACCGCGACGGCAAACTGGACGCCTGGCACGTGACCTTGCACCACATCCCCGGCAACCGCACCCACCACTACATGTTGCTCGTGGACGGGAAACCCGTCCATGACAAGACAAGCGATGGCCTGGCCGTGCCGCATGGTTCGCAGGAAGAGTACTACGCGATCATGACCGAAAAGGGGCCGCGGGTATTCATGCTCTTCGCCCAGACGCGATAGGCGGCCCGCCCGCCCTGTCGTCATTCATTTCGCCGGCGGGGTCACATCCAAGTACAGCGGCAACGAGCCTTGGTGGATGCCGTCCACGGCGAGATCCACCGTGTACTCTCCCGGATGTTCCAGCTTGAGGCCGTTGATGCCCATCACCAGGTTGAACGTGGAACTCCGGGCGTGCTCGGCAAAACCGACCGTCAAGTCGGCCTCCACCTGCGGCAACACGGTCCGACCGTCCTCGTCGCCGAAGGTGACGCGCACCTTGTGCTTGCCCTCCTCGATGCGGTGAAACCGGAGCCGCGCCACCACGGCGCAATGCTGAACGATCGTGGGCGCCTGTTTGGACTTGACCCGGTCGAAGGCGCCGAGGATGCACAGCTTGCCGCCGTAATCCACGGCAGAGTCGCACAGGGAAAAGATTTCGAGTTGCATGGCGGTCGCTCAGGTGGCGCGGCCAAGACCGAGACTCGGTACGGGAAACCCCTGCCCGCCTCGGGCCGCGGGTCCCATTTTGGTTGACGGCGCGTTCATGCCGATTTGGTAGCAGGAACCGCGGCGGCGCGTAAGGACGAAAGTGGCCGGCGACTTTCGGTTGCGGCCTGGCAGGATCGCCTTCGCTTTTGGGACGGGACGTGCTACAAGCGCGCGGACCATGAAGCAATCGATATTACTCGCCGGCCTGCTCTCCGGCCACACCCTCCTCGCCGGCGAAACCGAGCTTGCGCCGAACTCTGGAATGCCCTGGCCCGCGACCGATGCGCTGGGGCGCCCGTTGCCGATGGCGGCCGAGGTCGGCGCCCCCAAGACCAACCGCTTCGTCGGCATCTTCTATTTTCTCTGGCAGAGCACCGAGGTCCGCCGCGGCGCTCCGGACGGCCAGCCTTACGATGTCTCGAAGATTCTCGCGCAAGATCCGGACGCCTTGAAAAAACCGGATTCGCCGCGGTGGGGTCCGATCGGCGTTTACCATTACTGGGCGGAGCCGCTGGTTGGCTATTACGCCAACGACGATCCCTGGGTGCTGCGGCGCCACGCGCAGTGGCTCGCCGATGCCGGTATCGACACACTGATCTTCGACGCCACGAACGCGCAGACTTACCGCGACACCTACTCCGCCCTCTGCGAGGTTTTCGAGCAGGTGCGGCGCGACGGCGGGCGCACGCCGCAGATCGCTTTCATGGTCAACACCGAGGCGGGCAAGACAGCAGACAGGCTGTTTCAAGAACTGTATCAGCCGGGCCGTTATCGCGAGCTCTGGTTCCGCTGGCAGGGCAAACCGCTGTTGCTTTGCGACCCCGCGCTGGCCAGCGCCGAGGTGAAAGATTTCTTCACGCTGCGCGGCGCGCACTGGCCGTTCACGCTCACCAACACGCCTTACGCCTGGCATTGGGAAGCCACGTTTCCGCAACCTTACGGTTACACCGAAGACCCGCAGCGGCCCGAACAGGTGAACGTCTCGGTCGCGCAAAACCTCCGCCAGGCCGATGGCAAGGTCACCAACATGAGCGCCGGCAACGCGCGCGGCCGGAGCTTCCATGCAGGCCGCCTGGATACCGCGCCTGGCGCCGTGAATTGGGGCTACAACTTCCAAGAACAATGGCAGCGGGCGTTCGACCTGCACCCGCCGTTCGTCATGGTCACCGGCTGGAACGAATGGATCGCGGGGCGCTGGGGCAAAGCGGGTGGACCGATCGTTTTCGTCGATCAATACGACGAGGAGTTCAGCCGCGACATCGAACCGATGCGTGGTGGTCACGGCGACAATTACTATCTCCAACTCGTGGCCAATGTGCGCCGCTTCAAAGGCGCCCCCGCGCTGCCGCCGGCTTCGGCACCGACCACCATCGACATCGACCAAGGTTGGGACCAATGGCAGGGCGTCCAGCCGGTGTTCACCGACGCCGCCGGTGACACCGCACCGCGGGATCACCGGGGCGTGCTCCGTTTGCATTACACCGACCGCAGCGGCCGCAATGACATCGTGGCCTGCCAGGTGGCGCGCGACCGGCAAAACCTCTACTTCCACGTCCGCACGCGCGAACCGCTCACGCCGCCCACCGATCCGAATTGGATGTGGTTGCTCATCGACGCTGACCAAGACCCCGCCACCGGCTGGGAAGGTTACGACTTCATCGTGAACCGCACCGTGGAGTCTGACAGCACCGCGTGGATCGAGAAGTGCGCCGGCGGTTGGAACTGGCGGCGCGTAGCGAAGGTGAACTTCCGCGTCGAGGGAACCAACCTGCAATTGGCGATTCCGCGCCGCGCCTTGGGCCTGAAAGATGATCGGACAGCGGTGGCGCTGGACTTCAAATGGACGGACAACGTCCAGCGTCCGGGTGACATCCTGGATTTTTACGTCAGCGGTGACGTGGCGCCCGAAGGGCGCTTCAATTACCGCTACGTGGGCGACTGACCGGAACCGCCCGTCATCGCGGCGCGGATGGCCCCCGCGAGTGTTTCGTCTTGGTGCGGAAAGACCGTGCGTAGGTCCAGCTTGAACCGGCCGCCCGCCACGTAACCGATCACCGGCGGCAACCCGGCGCGGAGCCGTGCCGCGAAATCGGCCAACGTCACGCCGCGCGGCAGCAACTCAATCGTGACCGACGCGATTGCCGCCTTCGGCAACGTGCCGCCGCCCACCTGCGCCTGACCGGTGCCGACCCGTGCCTCCAGCGGCAGACCCGCGAGCGCGGCGACCAGTTTTTCGGCGCGGGCGTGTAGTTCCTCGGTCGAGGTTTGAAGCGAGGCGAGCACTGGAAGCAATGGAGTACCCTTGTCGCGAGGTTCCGAGTTTGCGCTATCTTCGGCCGGCGGGGCGAGGCTCTTGTCGAGCCCAGAAGTCTTCTTAGGCTCGGTTGAGGTCAGGGCTCGAGGGAGTCTCTCCCCACCAAGGTGGACTCTTGCCCCACCAGGCTGAGTCTGCGGGCGACCGGCCAGATACAGGTCCACCGTCTCCTGGAGCGCGGCGAAGACCAGCTTGTCGCACCGCAAGGCGCGGAAGAAAGGTTCACGCTTGAGCGTGGCCACGAGTTTCGCCTTGCCGGCAATGATCCCCGCCTG
>JAKCAB010000738.1 GCA_021839785.1 bacterium
CAGCGTGGGGTTCGCCAGCGGCTGGACGCGTTGTTGGCGGAGGTGAAGGCTCGCGGGCTCGCCGTCGAGGGCAGCCTGCGGGTCGGCCGGCCGTTCGCGGAAATCGCCGAAGCCGCCGCCGACGGCAAGGTCGATCTCGTGGTGGTGACCACGCACGGTTTCACCGGCCTGAAACACGTTCTGTTGGGGAGCACCGCGGAGCGGGTGGTCCGGCACTCGCCCTGCCCGGTGCTGGTGGTGCGCGATCTGGAACACGAATTCGTCAAGACCGCCGCGGGCGACGAAACGCCGCGCGCCGACCAGAAGCCGGCCGCGCCGCTCGTGCTCAAATGCGTGCTGGTCCCGCTGGATTTCTCCGCGCCGTCGCGACAGGCGTTGGCGTACGCGAGCCGGCTGGCGGGCCAGTTCCAGGCGGCCCTGCTCCTGGTTCACGTCATGGAACTGCCCTACCCGGATCCAAGCGTGACCGAAATCGACACGCGCGCCATCGAGGACGCGACGCGCCAAACCGCGCAGGAGCAACTTGCCAAGGTCGAAGCCTTGTCGCGCGCCGCGGGCCGGCCGGTGACGACCGAGCTCTTGACCGGCTCGCCCTGGAACGAGGTGGCCGACTACGCCCGACGCGAAGCGGCGGATCTGATTGTCGCGGGCACGCACGGGTACACCGGCTTGAAACACGCCCTGCTGGGCAGCACGGCCGAGCGCATTGTCCGCCACGCGCCGTGCCCGGTGCTGGTCGTGCGCGAGGCGCCCGCGGCGTAAGCAGGCGCCTCCCCAAGTTGTCGGCGCACCGGAACCCACGAGTTCCAGTGCGCTGGCTTCCAGCCGGCTTCGGCGCAAAGCCGGCAACAAGCCGGCGCGCCATCGACCACTTCATGGCGCACTGGACGTGAGTGCGGCGCATCTTGCCGGGGCGCGGCGAAAGCCGTACTGTCGCGGCATGAAGCTGAAAGGGCTGTTCGGTTCGCTGCTGGTGCTGGTGGGAATGCCGGGAACTCCGGGTTTCGCCGCCGCCGGGGAGGACGCCGGCCCGAAGCGCGTTTTCATCGTGCCCATCCGCGAAGACATCATGCCGCCGCTCACCTACCTCGTGCGGCGCGGCGTGAAGGAGGCCATGGACGCCAATGCCGACATGCTGGTGTTGAACATGAACACCGACGGCGGTCGCGTGGACGTGACCGAGGATATTCTCCAGATTCTGGGCCAGTTCAAAGGCCAGACCGCGACCTACGTGAACACGCGCGCATTCTCGGCCGGCGCCTTCATTTCGGTGGGCACGCAGCGGATTTTTATGGCGCCGCAGAGTGTCATCGGCGCCGCGGCTCCGATCATGATGATGCCCGGCGGCGGCGTGCAGGATTTGCCGGAGACGATGGAAGCCAAGATGAATTCGGCCATCCGCGCCCTGGTCCGCAGCAAAGCCGAGAAGAACGGCTACAACGTCGAGGTCATCGAAGCGATGATCGACCGCAACAAGGAAGTCGTCATCGATGGCAAGACCATCAACAAGAAGGGCGACATTCTCACGCTCACGGACAAGGAGGCGGCGCGCGAATACGGCGATCCCCCCAAACCCTTGCTGTCTTCGGGCACGGTCGAGAGCCTGAACGCGCTGCTGACCCAACTCGGCTTCCCGGAGAGCCAGCGCACTTACGTCGAACCGACCGGCGCGGAGACCCTGGCGTTTTGGATCAACGCGCTGAACTGGCTGTGGTTGATCGCGGGCGTGGCCGGCATTTACATCGAGTTCAAGACGCCCGGCTTCGGCCTGCCCGGCATCGTCGGCATCTCGGCCTTCGCGCTTTACTTTCTGGGGAGCTACATCGCCGGTCTTTCCGGCTTGGAATGGCCGATTTTGTTCCTGCTGGGACTGGTCCTGGTCGCCATCGAACTGTTCGTCGTTCCCGGCACCGTCGCGTTGGGCCTCGGTGGGGGTGTGCTGATGCTCGTCGCCGTGGTGATGGCTACGGTGGATCGTTACCCCGGCATGCCGGCCATGCCCACGATCCCGCAACTGAAGGAACCGCTGGCGGGCTTGCTCTACGCCGCGTTGGGGTCCGTGGCGGTGATTCTGGTGCTGGCGCGGTTCCTGCCCAAGACGTCCTTTTATGGCGTCCTGGTCACGCATTCCGCCTCGGCCGTGGAATCGCCCAGACTGCAGGCCAATGCCCAGGCCAGCCAGGTTGGACGCGAAGGCGTGGCGCTTTCGGTGCTGCGGCCGGGCGGCAAGGCCCGGTTCGGCGACGAAATCCTCGACGTGATGACCCAGGGCGAGTTGATCGAAAAAGGCGCGCGGGTGCGGATCATCGGCCACAGCGGACGCGAGGCGATCGTGGAATCGATCGCGTAGCGCGAGTCCGCTCAGCGCCACTGGTAGATCCAGCCCCGCGCGGGCACGTCCAGCTTCCGGCCGTTGAGTTCGGCCTGGACCGGTTCGTCGGTGAAGTTTTCCACCACCCAGCCGGCGTCCGTGAAGAGGTAAAGGCCAACCTTCGCCGGGGCTTGGAAATTCGTCCCGAACGGCTTCAACAGCGGCGCGCGCAGGGCGTTCACTTCCGCAGATGAAAGTGCGAGCAGCGACTTGGGGTCGCCCTTGACCGCGAGCACCTGAACGTTCGGCGCCTTCAAGGCGTCCAGGCCGTCGAGCTTCGCCGCGAGCCCGTCGGTGATCAGGACCGGTTTGCCGGCCTGGACGAACGCGGTGAAGCGCCCGCGGAACGCCGGATCTTTCAGCGCGTGAACGGAGAAGAACGCCGCTTGGGCCTCTGTCGGGAATTCGTGGCAGGGCACCAGTGGCACGCCGAGCATGCCCACAAAGTCGAACACCCGCGCCTCTTTTTCGGCGTGGCTGTTTGCCGGTCTGTAGGCGGCGATGCCGACCGGCACACGCGCCTTGAGTTCTTTGGCGACCGCCAGCAATTCGGGAATGTTCGCCCGCAAGGCCTCGACGTTACCCGGGCCAGCCTGGTTCTGGAGGCTGCCATAACAAAACAGCAGCGACTCGCGGGCACCGCCCAGCACGGTTTGGCGCGCCTGTTCCACGTAGGTCTTGGGCGAGGTGCCGTACGGATCGAACCAGCCGCCGCCGCACTTGGCGCCACCGATTCCGCCCAGCCAGCGCATGATGAAGTACGCCTCGTACTGGACCGTGCCACCCCACCGCGGGTCGCTGTAATCGCGCGTCTCGGTGCCCACCCAGATGCGGTCGAAGTCGGCGGTCTCGCGCAAGACCTCGTAGCCGCGCTCGTGGAAGCGGTCGTACCATTGCGGGTACTTGACGATGAAAGTCGCCTTCGGATTGACCCGCCGGCCCGCGGCCAGGATGCGTTCCCGCGAGAGGCGGACCATCAGTTCGCAGCGATAGTCCTCCCAAGTGTCGCCGACCACCGGAAAGGTCTTTTCCCCGATGCGGACGGTGCGGGCCTTGCGCGCGGCGTCGCACTCGGGGCACGTGCAATCGGTGAACCAGAAATCGTCGATCATCGTCTCGTCGAACAGACTGGCCGCGTACTCGAAGATGCGTTGCAGGTGCTCCTGCGTCGGTGGGTCGGTGTAACAGGAAATGACGTTCCAGCCGTTCGACTTCTTGCCAAGGCCAGTCGTCGTGACGCAGCCGGATACCACGCAGCCCGCCTCGCTGAAGCGTTGCTTCGCGTGCTGGAGCGCCGCGCGCTCGGCCTG
>JAKCAB010000676.1 GCA_021839785.1 bacterium
CGGCCCCCAACCATCGCGCGCTGCGGCCGGAGACCGGCCGCGGTCCGGTGAGGCGGCGGGCCAGCTTCGAGGCGCAGAACGACTCAGTTCACGGCCGCGTCCGCACCAGCACACCGCCGCCGCGAGGCAGATGCAGCTTGGCGGGGCTGGCTGCCGGCAACCATTGGCCGGTGGCGGCGTCGAAGATTTCCAGGGCAGCGGGTCCGCGCAGGCCGATGTCCGCCTCCGCGGCGTAGTCGAGATTCACGATCACCGCATGGGTCGGTTTGGCGTTTTCGCCCGCAGGTCTGGCCGGGCCGAACAACCCGAGCAAAGCGCCTTTGACCGGTTCGGGCGCCTTGTAGGCGCGCTCCGGCAAAGGCGGGTCAAACGCGAACACCGCCTCCGCCGGCAACGCTTCCGCACCCGGAGGCAGCATCCCGGCGTGGAAGACGCCGAGCGAACGCAGCGGCTGCAACTGCCCGGCGATGGCGGCGAATTCGCGGTTCAACTTCGACAGCACCGGGTAAAGCACCGTGGGCGTGCCGTCGGCATTCGCAATCGCGCCTTTGTGCCCCGGATGGCAATACACGTAGTAGGAGATGCCTTGGGCGCCGTAGGCGAGGGTCGTGTAAACGAGGTAACGCATTTCGTCGCCGTCGGGCACGCGCATCGACGGCGTCCAGGTGCAGGCCTGGACGATGTTGAGAAACGGGAGGCCGGCGTCCTGCGCCGCGCGCCGGATCAGCGCGAGGTTGAGAAAGTACTGGCCGGAATCGCCGTGGGTCGTGAACTGGTAGTGGTCGTAGCTGATCAGGGCCGGCTTCACGACGTCCACGAACTGACGAAGATGTTCGCGGTAGGCGGTGACGACGTCGCCGCGATTGCCGAGTTGCTCGTTGCTGGCGTAAGTCGGGAACAAGTTGATGTAAGCCAGGTGTCGCGGGTCGCGCTCGCGGAGATGCGCGACCAGCCGGCCCAGCGACGGGAAGTTGGTGGCGTTGGGCTCGTCGGTGATGAAGTACGCGTAGAGCGCCGGGTGCGGCGCCACGCGGGCGATCAAGGCATCGAGTTGCTGGCGCCGGGCCGGGTCATCCAGCGAAGCCGGCGACAGCAAGCCGTCGGTGAGTTGCGCGCGCAGGCCGTGTTTGCGCGCCACGTCGAGTTCCTTCTCGCCACACCAGACGAGGTTCCAACCGCCATTGGCCATTTGTTGGGCAGTGGCGTCGGTCATGGCCGGACCGGCCCAGTACGTGACGATGGGCGTGCCGACTTCCCAGCGAGGCGGAGCAGGCGTTTCGGCCGCGTCGGCAAAGATGGGAAGCGTGGCCAGCGCGGTAGCCAAACAGGCATGAGCAAGCGGTTTCATAATCAGGTGAGTGTGAGGTTCAAGGTTGCACGCATTGGGGGTATGTGGTCGCGACGCAGTCCATACCACAGCCAGTTCGCACAAGCCAGCGCGGAGGCGGTTCGACTTCGGGCGGGTGGCACCCCGCTTTGGCGCGCGACCGTCTCGGTCGCAGGCGCGGGGTCTCGCAACCGACCGACATCCGCTGCGTCGCGGATTGGACATCCGCGCTCCCGCCAGCCAGCGATACCCGCGGCTCCAGAGTCGGCGGCGAGCCGGCGATCAATTCGAAAAGGGCGCCGTGAACACGTAATGGCCGGCCAGCACCTCGAACGTCGCCGCGTCGGCGTCCGTACCGGCCAACCGCACTCCCGTCGCGCGGGCGGCGGGCTCCTTGCCTTCGCGGACTTGCTGTGGCGCGCTCGTGGGCACGCGGAGGGTGGCGGTCGTGTTCGCCGGCACGCGCACGTCCAGCGTGATCAAGCCTTCCTCGATTTGCCATTCCACCGCGATCGGCCCACGGATCGAATCGTACCGGGCGCGCGCCCAGGTCACGCCGCCACCCGGACGCGGCGCGATCACGAAGTGCCGGTAGCCCGGAGCCGAGTCGTCGGGGTTGATGCCCGCCACGTTTCGCCAAAGCCATTCGCCCACCGCGCCGAGCGCCCAATGGTTGAACGAATTCATGCCGGGATCCTGGAACCCACGACCTTTCACATAACCGTCCCAGCGTTCCCAAATCGTCGTGGCGCCGTTGTCGATCATGTACCGCCACGACGGAAAGGTGCGGTTGGTCAGAAGCTGCCACGCGAGGTCGGTCTGGCCCTGGCGCGGCAATTCCAGCATCAGCCGGTGCGTCGTCTGAATGCCGGTCGAGAGATGATCGTGGTAGCGGTGAATCGCCTCGACGACGTGCCGCGTCGCGGCCGGGCGCAGGTCCGCCGGCAGGAGATCGAAGGCCAGCGCGAGCGCATAGCCGCCCTGGGTGTCGCCGCGGATTCGTCCGTCGGCTTGCACGAAGATCCGGTTGAACGCCACCTTGATCTGCGTGGCCAGGTCGGCGTAGCGCCGGACCTCGGCTTCGCGCCCCAGCACCTGCGCCATCCTGGAAACCAGTTCCGTGGAGTGCGCGAAAAACGCGGTGGCGAACAGGTCGTTGGGCACGGAGGCGCCCTTGGTTGGCCAGTCCGCTTGTTTGATCCAATCGCCGTTCAGCCAGTCGTTGTAGTCGTTGTTGCGGCCGTGCGTCCAGATCAGGTCGGGATTCAGCCGGTGCACGCAGTCCACCCAACGGCAGGTGGCCGCGAAATGCTCGGCGAGCAGGCGCGTGTCCGCGTAGTTCTCGTAGGCGCGCCACGGGACGATCACGCCGGCATCGGCCCAGGCGGGCGCGCCGGAGAACTGCGCGTTCGGATTGCCCGGGTGGGGCGCGAAATCGGGAAAGCGGCCGTCGTCGGCCTGGTCATCCTGGATGTCGCGCGTCCATTTCGTGAAGAACGCCGCCAGGTCCATGTTGAACATCGCGGTCTGGCTGAACGCCTGGATGTCGCCCATCCATCCGAAGCGCTCGTCGCGTTGCGGGCAGTCGTTGGGCGTGCTCATCAGGTTGGCGCGCTGCGTCCAAAGGATGTTGCGCCAAAGCCGGTTGATCGCCGGGTCCGAACACTCGAACGCGCCCACTTCCCGCGCCGATGAGTGAAACACGCGACCGCGCACCGCATCCGGGCGCGGCGCCGACGCCAGGCCGCTCAATTCCACGAAGCGGAAACCGTGATACGTGAAGCGCGGCTCGAACCGGAACCAGCCCCCGACGCGGGGCGTGTAGCGGTCGATCTGCGGCGCGCCGCGCAGGTTCGCGGTGTACAGCGTGCCGTCCACGTTGGTCATTTCGGCGTGGCGGACGGTCACGGTCTGACCCTCGGCGCCGCGGGCTTCGACCCGGCACCACCCCACCAGGTTTTGACCGAAGTCGAACACGTAAGCGCCCGGCTTCGGTTCGGTCATGCTCATCGGGATGAGCTCCTGCGTCACGCAGATCGGTTCGTTGGGCTGCCAGACCAGGCGCTCGCGGCCGAGGTCGGATGCGTGGGCTGACGGCCACGCGCGATCATCGAAACCGGCCGCGTCCCAGCCGGCGAATTCGCGGCACGCGTCATAGTCCTCGCCGTCGTAAATCCCCGCGGCGCGGACCGGCCCCGCGAGTGTGCTGCGCCAGGTTTCGTCCGTGACGATCGTTTCTTTCCGGCCATCCGCGAACTCGACCTCCAGTTGGCAGAGCAATCGCGGAACGGTGCCGTAAGCGAAGCGCCCAACCGCCATCAGCCGCCCCG
>JAKCAB010000079.1 GCA_021839785.1 bacterium
CGCGCACCGGCAGCCGGACGAGGCTGATGAAGCCGAAGAGAATCAGGCCCAGGCTCATCATCGTGGTGAGCACGGGGCGCTGGATGCTGATCCGGGGAAGAACCATGGCGGCGGCTCCTTACGGCGTGGCAGCTTTGGGGTCGGCCGCTTGCGGCGCCGCGTTGGTTTCGCCCGCCGTGGGTGTCGGCGCGGACGCCAGCTCCGGCGGCGCGCTTTCCCGCACCGGCATGCCCGGCACAATCTTTTGCGTGCCTTCCGTGACGACCTTCTCGCCCGGTTCGAGGCCCGCAACGATCTCGGCCTGGCCCGGCAGGCGCAGGCCCACCTTCACGGGGCGGATCGTGGCCACCTGGTTGGTGCCCGCGTTCTGGACCACGAACACGCGCGCGTCGTCGCCGTCGTACATGAGGGCGATTTCGGGGATGACGATGGCGCTGTCGCGCAGTTTCAAGGTTAGTTCCAGCGTGCCGAACATGCCGGGTTTCAACGCGCGGTCCGTATTGGGGATAAGCGCCTTGACCAGCGCCTTGCGAGTTTCCAAATCCAATTGGGCGGCGATGAAATACACCTTGCCCTGGAACTTCCGTTCCGGAAACGCCGTGACGCCGATCTCGATGGTCTGCCCCAGGCGGACCTGGCCGAGGAACCGCTCCGGCACGTAAAACTCCACCTTCACCGGGTCGATATCGACCAGCGTGGTCAGCACCGTATTGCGCGTAATCACCTGGCCGGGACTGACTGACCGCGCGCCCACGACCCCCGCGAACGGCGCGAAAATGCGGGCGTCCTTGAGCTGGCGCTCCATCAGGTCCACCGACGCGCGGGTACGGTCGAAGTTCGCCGCCGCCTGATCGTATTCCTGCCGGGAAATGAGCTTGTCGTCGAAGAGCTGTTTGGTGCGCGCAAAGGTGGTTTCGCTTAGTTTGAAATTCGCCTTGGCTTCCGCGAGCGTGGCGGCGAGCTTCGTGTCGTCCAACCGCAGGAGCAACTGGCCGTTGGTGACGTCCTGGCCTTCCTCGAATTGGATGTCCTGCACGATGCCGTCGGTCTCCGCCTTGAGTTCCACGGCTTCGTTGGCGGCGATGTCGCTGACCAGCGAGAGCGATTCGGTCACCGGCTGGCGCCGCGCCTCCGCGGTGCGGACTTGAAAGGCCATCATGCCCATCGGCGCGCCGCCGGCGCCGGCGCCCGCCTTGGGCCGGCACGCGGTCAAGCCAGATGTGAGCAGGACCGTCGCCAGCAGTGCGCACAGCCGGGGGCTGCGTCGCAGATGCGTTGAGTTTGGGAGCTCCGCAGCGCCTGAAGTTGCGGGTGGCTG
Organism: bacterium; assembly: GCA_021839785.1. Next base: position 1,319 of record JAKCAB010000079.1, read on the forward strand.
GCCGTCGGTAGCCGGCGGAACAAAAGCAAAGTGGCGACTGGGTTGTTCGGGCATGATCTGGTCGTCCCGTCACGTCCGGTCATGCGACGGGAGATGCACGCTAAGCGCCACACCGAGACTGTCAAACCCTTATCGGTGAATTGTTCGCAAGTGGCGGGTCTGCCTCCGGAGCAGCGGACCAGGCGAGCGAAACAATTACCCGGCCGGTTGGGCGAAATACCGTTCCCGAAGCGGCTTGAGGTAACGGTCGCTCAGCGCGTTCAATGTCTGGCGCGCGTGCGTGAATTTTTCCGCCAGACCTTCGAAGACCGACGCCGGCCAGGGCAGTTCGTGTTCGCGGGCCGCCAGTGTGTAGAACTGCCGGCCTTCACGCTCGTAGTCCGGCACCGTGCGCGGGGAGGCGGTCTGGCTCCGCGGGCCACGGATCCACCGCGAGGCCTGATCGGGATAGATGCCGGCGAGAAAAAGCGCGAGGTCGGCGATGCGTTTGTACAGGTGCGGCTTGAGCGCCGGTTCCACCAGTTGGCAGAGCGCGATCAAGTCGTCCATGTCCAGGTCGCTGAACTTGCGTTTGCGCCAGGCGCCGCGTTCCTTCCACCACAGCACGCCGGTGTTCGTGCGCACGAACGAGCAGAGCATCTCGACGAGGTACTCGCGCAGGGCCGGTTCGCCGAGGAATTCGGCGGCTTGGGGCGCTTCAAAAACCGGGATGCGTTTGCCGCGTGTGTCCGGCTCCAGCACGAACGCCTGCCCTTCCAGGTCGCGTCGGACGCGGCGCAACAGCACGGCGAAGAACAGGTATGGCGATGCCCGGACGAAGACCTCCTGTTCGTTGAACAGCCGCTCCGCCAGCTTCGGATCCTCCAGCATTGGTTCGAGCAGATCGTCCTTGCCCCGCACCAAGCTGACGATGTGATCGTAATCCCGGCGCTTGGTCGCCACCGTCTCCACGACAAATCGTAAATCTGATTCGCTCAAGCGCATAGTTGCATGAATGGCGCGTGGATGCGGTACCTCACGCCTTGGTGGAAAGATAACCGCCGGTGGCCGCTGCGCAAAATATCGCTGTTCGTCAGCGCGGCGAAATGCCCGCGGCCTAGCGCCGCACTCAAACTCGGTCGGGAAGCCACGGCCGCCACGCGGCGCGGCGCCAGCGCGTGTCGAACCGCCACAAGCCCGCCGCCCGCGCGTGCTGCATGGCCTGAGCGAACTCGGCTTCGGCGATCCGCCGGTTGATGGCGGCAAAGCGCGGGTCGGTCCCGGCCTTGTACGTGGGACGGTACTGGTCCATCACGTTCACGAACGTGTCACGCGACAACGCCGTGGCCAGCCAGCGCAGGATTTCCCGGGTGTCGTCCAGCAGGCCGGGCATCACCAGGTGCCGCACCAGCACGCCCCGCAACGCGAGGCCGTCTTCATCCACCTTCAACTCGCCCACCTGCGCGTGCATGGCGGCGATGGCCGCGCGCGCCGCGTCCGCGTAATCCCGCGCCAGCAGGTACTTCGCGCAGTGCTCCGGCCTCCAAAGCTTGAAATCCGGCATGTAAACGTCCACCACGCCATCCAGGAGCCGCAGGCTTTCCAGGCTGTCGTAGGCGGAGGTGTTATAGACCAGCGGCAACCGCAGGCCGCCTTCGACGGCGAGCACGAGCGCCTCGAGGATTTGCGGCACGACGTGTTCCGGCGTGACGAAGTTGACGTTGTGGCAGCCGGCCGCCTGCAAGCCGAGCATCGTCCGCGCGAGGGCCGCCGCCGTGACCTCCCGGCCTTCACCCAACTGGCTGGTCTCGAAATTCTGACAGAACACGCACCGGAGGTTGCAGCCGTTGAAGAAAATCGTGCCCGACCCGTGCCAGCCGCGCAGGCAGTCCTCCTCGCCCAAATGGGGAAACGCGCTCGCCACCCGCGCGTGCCGGCCGCTCCGGCACACCCCAGTCTTTCCATCGAGCCGGTCGATCCCGCAGTCTCGCGGGCAGAAACGGCAGGCCCGCAGCGAAGCCACCGCTTCCTCCGCGCGCTCCTGGAGTTGGCCCGCCTCGAAGGTTTTCACGTAGGCCGGCACAAAATTCCGTCGCGGCCGCACGAATCGCCCGCCGCCGTGCAACTCGGCTGGCACCACGGGAGGCGAAGCTGCGTGCGCTTTCATGGCCAATAGGCGGGCCGCTGGCTGTCTTGATCTTTCTACGAAACCGTGGAGTGGGCTTCCGAGCGATTTGTGGTTTTGAGTTTAAGGGAACTGGTTTTCAAATTCCACAGGGGATCGGTAGCCCAAGGCGCTGTGGAGCCGTTTGGGATTGTAAAACGTTTCGATGTAATCGAAGACGCGGAGCCGGCG
>JAKCAB010000826.1 GCA_021839785.1 bacterium
GCCGCTGCTCCAACTGGACGTGGTTCACATAAAGGATGACGCCGATGCCGCGCTCGCGGGCGTAACGGATCACCGCCGGCAGGTCCAATCCGCCTTGGGGACGATTAGTGGAGACGGAGACGCGACGCGCATCGGACGCGGCCGCCGCTTCCGGACCGTACCAGCCGGCGTCGAATTCGATGAACTGGAGGTGGTGGCGGACGGCGAAATCGACACAGGCCTTGGCGCCGCGCGTGCTTAAGGTCACTTCGCGGATCACCTTGCCGGGCTGAATCCAGGACGTGTCCGCGAGAGCGCAAGGATCGTTCAGGTTGAGGAGCAGGTCGTCGCGTTCGAGCAATTGGCCGGGGCTGTCGCCCACCATGATCACGCGCCAGGGCGTGCTCAGCGGCAGCGAAGCACTCACGGTGCTGCCGAGCTCGGTCACGAGGCTGTGCGGCGCGCCGGCCAGCGGCGCGAACTTCGTGCGCGCGTAATCCACGCAGCGCGCCTCGGCCAACGCCGCGTAAAGGTGTTCGGCGACTTGCAGCACCAGCGGGCGTTCGCAGCCAGGGCGGATTTCACTGACGGGCACGTTGGTATAGACGCCTTGGGCGGTGTAGGTCGCCCAAGCCGGGAAATCGCCGGCAAGGCGGAACTCGGTGGTTTCGCGGGCGATCATGATTTTCTCCACCCCGGGCTGCGGCGGAAACGTGAAGCAAAACGCGGCTCCCTCGTTGTAGGCGCGCAGCATGATCTCCAACCGGCGATGTGGCGGACGCGTTTCCTCCAACTCCACCACGACCTGGCGGTAATGATCGCGGACCGTGCTGCGTTCGCCATAAACGGGCTTCCAGATCGTGTCGGCGCTGGTTTCGGTCTGCCGGACGACGCGTAGGTCCGACCGCAACGGCGAATCGCTGAGTTCGAGGCCTAGGCGCGAGGGTGCCACAATGGGGCGACCTCGGTAACTTACACTGAACACCGGGGAGCCGGTGGCGCCGGCGAAATCGCGGACCGCGAATTCCAGCCGCACCTGCCCGTCCGGCGAACTCAATTCCGCGGCCCGAACGGGCGCCAGGAAACAAGCTGCGGCGAGCAATGGCGCGGCGAACCAACTGCGCTGCTTCATTTCAAGTTTCATGGTTCAGGGAGCCACCGGGCGGTGAAGACCATTCGTTTCGATCTCAGGTCAAGCCTAAGGCCGACTGCGAACTTCGACGTGGCTGGCGGGGAGTCCTTTGCTTGTTGCCTGCACGCGGATCGCGCCGCTGCTGCCCTCCACCGTGCGCAGGATCAGCATCGCCTGGCCGTAAAAAAGGGTGACGCGATCGGTCACGAACTCGGCTGGGAAATGATGATCGCCGTTGCCGACGCCGGCAATCGTGGCCGGACCGGCCACCGTGAAGGTCACGTCATTCATGGCGAGCGGACACAGGTTGCCTCGCTTGTCCACGGCCTCGACCAGCACGTAGCACAAATCGTCACCGTCGGCTTTGAGCGCTTTCCGGTCCGGAGTCAGGCGTAGCTTCGCCGGTTCGCCGGCGGTGCGGACGACAGCTTCGCCCAATTTGCGGACGTCTTGGTAGGCGACCGCCTTGACCTCGCCGGGTTGATAGCTCACGTCCTCCCAACGCAGGCGGTAACGGTCGAGCACGTTCGCGGCCCGCGGGTCTTTGGTTTTTCGGCCCAGCGATTGGCCGTTCAGGAACAACTCGGCCGAGTCGCCGCCGGTATAAACATACACCGGCACGTTCTGCCCGACACGGTCCGGCCAGTTCCAGTGCGGCAGGATGTGGATGGTCTTTTTCTCCGGCGCCCAATAACTCCGATAAAGGTAGAAGCGGTCTTTGGGAATGCCGACCAAATCGACGATGCCGAACAGGCTGCTGCGCGATTCCTCCGCCGGCGCGATCTGGCGCTTCTTGAAGCTGCCCCAGCCGCGCGCGATGAACGGCGCCGGCTCGCCGAGATAATCGAAACCGGTCCAGACAAATTCGCCCGCGACGAAGCGGTCGCGTTCCATCAACGCAAACTCCGTGTCGGCGAGGTCCGAGTACCACGCCGAATTGAGGTCGTAGGAGTCCACCCGCAGCGCGGTCGAGTAATCGTCCTTCTTCGTCGGATGCGGCAACTCGTAGAAGCCGCGCGTGCTGAACGCGGACGCCGACTCGCTATAGACGATCGGCAGGTTCGGGCGCCGCTCGCGTTCGATGGCGTACCGCCGCGCGTAATTCCAGCCGGCGACATCCAGCGAATCGTCCAGCGGCGTGTTGGCGGATTGCGGCATCGCGTGCGCGAGCGTCACCGGCCGCGTCGGATCGATTTCCTTGAAGAAGCCCACCATCTGCCGCAACAAGCCGGGCGAGTCGGGCAACTTGCCGCCTTCGAGGTCCCAGATTTCGTTGCCGGCGCTCCAGACCACGACGGACGGGTGGTTGCGGTCGCGCCGCGCGAAGTTCTGGATTTGCTTCCGGTTGTACTCAGCGATGGGCACGCTGCGCGGGCGTGTGGAGGTGCCGTCCCATTTGTCGAACGCCTCGTCCCAGACGACGATGCCCAGCCGGTCGCACAGGTCGAGCACTTCGGGCGCGGGCGGATTGTGGCTGGTGCGCAGCGCATTCACGCCCATGTCCTGCAGGATCTGCAACTCGCGCTCCATCGCCCGGACGTTGAAGGCCATGCCCAGCGGGCCGAGATCGGCGTGCAGACAAACGCCGTGAAGCTGGACGCGGCGGCCGTTGAGGTGGAACCCGTCGTTGGCCGTGAACTCGAACGTGCGAATGCCGAACGGCGTTTCGTCGTTGTCCACGAGTTTGCCGGTGACGAACGCACGACTGGCGACCCGGTAAAGGCGCGGCGTCTCGATGTCCCAAAGCTGCGGCCTGGCGACTGTGAAACTCTGATCGACCTCCGCCGTGCCATTGGCGGCAACGCTCGCGGGGCGGCGCTGCGTCGCGAGCACCTTGCCTTTCGGGTCCAACAACGCGGTTTCCAATTCGGCGGCGGCCGGCGCGGCCTCGTGGTTTTCCAGCGTGGTCTGCACGCGCACGGTTGCGCTGGCGTCGCTTACTTGTGGCGTGGTCACGAACGTCCCCCAGTGCGCGATGTGGACCGGCGCCGTCACGACGAGCTGGACCTTCCGGTAAATGCCGGCGCCGGGATACCAACGCGAATTGTGCGAGCGCGTGTCCACGTGCACCGCCACGACGTTTGTCGCGCCGAACCGGACGAAGTCCGTCGCGTCCACGCGAAAGGACATGTAGCCATAATCCCAGCCGCCCGCCTGCTGGCCGTTCACATAGACGGTCGGCATGGCCATCACGCCGTCGAAATCGAGGTACACGCGCTGGCTGCGGTCAGTGGCGGGCAACGCGAAGGCCTTGCGGTACCAGCCTTCGCCTCGCCAAGGCAGCTTGCCGGTGTGCGGATCGCCTTCCGGCTCGTAAGGTCCCGCGATGGCCCAGTCGTGCGGCAGGCGCACGGATTGCCATGCCGAGTCGTCGAAGGCAACGGCTTCGGCGCCGGGTTGCGCGCCTTTGGCGAAACGCCAATCGCGGTTGAAGTTTTCGACGCGCCGTGCCGGAGCGTCCGCGGCGGCGAGGATCGGCGCCGGCAGCGCCACCGTGAAGGCGAGCAGACCCACAAGCCGCCAGACTTGGCTCCGGC
>JAKCAB010000344.1 GCA_021839785.1 bacterium
ACTGGAGCACCGTCGAACTGATCGAAATGCCACGCTTCTTTTCCAGTTCCATCCAGTCCGACGTGGTGGCGCGCTGGTTTTTGCGCGCGGTCACCGAACCGGCGAGTTGGACGGCGCCGCCGTAAAGCAACAGCTTTTCGGTCAGCGTCGTCTTGCCGGCGTCCGGGTGCGAAATGATGGCGAACGTCCGCCGCTTCTGTATTTCTCGCGCGATGTCCATCGAAAGGGCGCGCAAGTTAGCAGAGTACGGCCCCGGAACAAGCGGAGAACACGCAAGTGTCGCGCGCGCTTCAGCTTCCAGGCAGCGTGCGCAGCGCCTTGATCGGTTCGGGTTCCTTGTAATGCCGCTTGAGGCCGGCTTCGCTCAACAGGCCGGCGGGCACGCGCGCGATGAATTCGGGAAAACTGCGCTCGACGCGGTCGCGGATCAGTTTCTGGCCGGTTTTCGACGCCCAGAAGTCTTCCTCCGCCTTGGTCAAGGCGATGGCGGCTTCCTCCGCCGTCAGGTTTTCGCGCTTGGCCAGGAGCCAGACCAGCCCCGGATCGCCGGGCAAGCAGACCGGGAACGGCACGAACTTGAGCGTGATTTCCTGCTCGTCGCTGGCTTCGGCGGCGGCGTTCGGATTCACCTTGATCTGACTGCTGAACTGGCTGCCGTCCGGCAACGCGACTTCGACCGCGAGCGTCTTCTCCTTTCGGTCCGGCTTCACCGTTACGTCGCCGTCGCCGAAGGACGCGGCGAGCTGCGTTTTGACTTCGGTGACGCTTTTCGGTTCGAGGTCGGGCAACGCGACTTTTGCGCAGAATTTGTCGAACGCCTTGGCGCGGGCCTTGGCCTGGAGCTGCCGCTCGATCGCCTGGTAAATCTTGCCGGCCAGCTTGGGGTCGTGAGTCGCCTGGGGCAGCACTTCCTTGAGCAAATCCAGCAACTGGTTTTCGGTGGCTTGTTTCGGTTCTTTCTTCATAAACGAAAATGGGGCGCTCTTGTGACAGAGATTCCGCGGGGGCGCAACAGCCGCCGCCAACGAGTTATCCACCGCCGGTTCACCACCCCGCCGAATGCCGCAGCGGTGCGCGGCGGGGCCTTGCCTGGGCAACTGGGGCGGCGGAGACTGCGCCCCGCTTGAACATCGAGATCCTGAACACCGGCAGCGAACTCATGCTGGGGCGCGTACTGAACACCCACCAGCAATGGCTCTGCCGTCAATTTGCCGATGCTGGCTACGTCGTGGACCGGCAGGTCGCGGTCGCCGACACCGCGCAAGACATCCAGCAAGCGGTGCGCGAAGCGCTAAGCCGCGCGGACTTGATCGTGGTCACCGGCGGCTTGGGGCCGACTTCGGACGACCTCACGCGCGACGCGATCGCGGAATTGGTCGGCCGTCCGCTGCGCGAAGATCCGGCGATCGTCGCGCAATTGAACGCCTGGTACGCCGCGCGGAAGCGCACACCGGCGGCGGCGGTGCTGGTGCAGGCGCAAGTGCCGGAAGGCGCGACCGCACTGCCCAACGCCCACGGCACGGCGCCTGGACTGCTCATCGAAGTGCAGCCGAACCCGCACTCGCCGACTGGCAAGGCAGCGTGGTTGGTCATGTTGCCCGGCCCGCCGCGCGAGTTGCGACCGATGTTCGCCGAGCAAGTCCTGCCGTGGGTGCAACGAACGCTGCCGCTCGCCGCGCCCTTCGTTTGCCGCACGCTCCGCAGCACCGGCGTGCCGGAATCGACCATGCAAGAACACATCGCGGGTCCGCTGGCGGACCTGGTTTCACGGGGGCTTGAAATCGGCTACTGCGCTCGCCCCGGCGAAGTCGATGTGCGCTTGTCCGCCCGCACGACCGGTGCTGAATGTCTGGTGGCTGAGGCGGAAGCGGTGGTCCGCCAAACCGTCGGTCGCCACCTTTACGGCGAGGAAGGCGAGACGCTGGAAGCGGCCGTGGTGCGCTTGCTCGGCCAGCGCCGCCTGACCGTGGCGGTGGCCGAATCCTGCACCGGTGGGCGCCTGGCGAGTCGCATCACCGACGTGCCGGGGGCGTCCGCGGTTTTCCTGGGCGGCTGCATCACTTATTCGAACGATCTCAAGCAACGGCTTTTGGGCGTACCCGCCGAAGCACTTTCCCAGCACGGCGCGGTCAGCGAACCGATGGCCCGGTTGATGGCAGAAGGCGCTCGGACCCGGACCGGCGCGGACTTCGCCCTCGCCGTCACGGGCATCGCCGGTCCGAGCGGCGGCACGCCTGAGAAGCCGGTTGGCACCGTATTCATCGCGCTCGCCAGTGCGAGTGACACCGCGGTGAAGCGGATGCTGAACGCCTTCGACCGCGAGACGTTCAAGCACATGACCTGCGAGCAAGCTTTGGAAATGTTACGGCAGCGACTCCTGGCGGGCGGAGGTTCATAGGCCCCGCCCGAGAGCGACTTCTCGCCGGCATCTCCGGCTCGACGCTTCGCGCCAGCGGCGTCAACTACGACCTCCGCAAGGTGGACCGTTACGGCCTCTACGACCGCTTTCTGTTCCGCGTGCCGCTCGGCGAACACGGCGACACTTACGATCGCTACATGATCCGCATTCTCGAAATGCGGGAATCCCACGCCATCCTCGCCCAGGCGTTGCGCGAACTGCCTGGCGGTCCGGTGATCGACCCGAAGGCCAAGCTGCGCGGGTTTCGCCCCAAAGCCGGCGAGGTGTACGGCCGCATCGAGGCGCCCAAGGGCGAACTCGGCTTTTACCTCATCAGCGACGGCAGCCCGAATCCCTACCGCTACCGCGTCCGCCCGCCGAGCTTCATCAACCTCACCCTCCTCGAGGACATGTGCCTCGGCCACACGTTGGCCGACGCCGTGGTGATCCTCGGCAGCGTGGACATCGTCATGGGCGAAGTCGATCGGTGAACGATCCGGCCAGCCCGCCAAACACACGAAAGCCGCTAAAGAAGGTGGCAGTTTGCGGTCGGTTTCGGAGCTGGATCATCCATGTTCGAGTCAGGTGCATCTAAAGCGTGCAGAAGCGGCCCCTTGGAACCACCGGTCGGCTTCGAGACGGTCTCCGTCAGAAGCCAGATTTATGCTGACATGAGCCAGAGCACTACTGCGAGTCTCCCAATTGCCACTTTCGGCTCCCAAACGGTTCTGTGCATCATCAAAACCTTCCACGGCGCCGTGCCAACGACCACTCGCAGTCCGCAACCCTGCTCTTTCCCCGCCCAAGACGTAGCGAGCAACATCCCGACGACAACCGGCGACCCAATAATCATCCTTGAATCTGGCTTTGTGTCTGCTATCAACTGTTATGTGAACCACTCGCTCGTGCCGGATTCACAGAAGAACTGACATGAGTGGAGTGCGGGGCAAGAAAGGACAAAGGCATGAATGCAAGGCAGGAAACCAGATTCTCCATGTACCTGGCCGCCCACGCTGTGCTCGATCGCCACACCGCGGCGTGGCAGGGCCTGAAAGCCTTCGCCGACGGCGCGGCGGAGTTCAAACGGCAGGTCGCCACGGTGAACGACCTGGCCCGCGCGCAAGGCGCGGCCGGTGGCTCGGCGGAACAAAAGCGGGTCGCCCGCCAAGCCCTCGCCGAAGCCGCCAGCAAGCTGGGCAAGGCCGTGCTCGCCTACGCCCGCAAGATCGGTGACACCTCGCTGGCGC
>JAKCAB010000450.1 GCA_021839785.1 bacterium
GCGGGCAGGCGTTCGATCAGTTGCGGTTTTTCATCGCGGCCAAGATAACCGAAGGAGGGGGATTTTTCGCTTTGCCACTGATACCGGCAGGGGCTAGCCGGGTGGCCCTTGCGGACCGCCCGACCTGCCGTTTATCAGGCTTCAGACGGCGCTCAGGTTGCGTCCCCGCAGAGCCCTATCCTCCGCTGAAGCAACCGGTAAGACTATCCAAGTTTCTCCCGGCAGGCAATAGCCCAAAAGCATTATTCCGGTTTTGATCGCACGCAGATGTCCGGTCTTGATCGCACCACGACAGCATTCCTTTGAAAGCGCGTCCTTACAGTGCCACACGATCATTACTGCGGGGGCGGTAACGTTGGCGACGGCGAGGTCGGCGCCGGGGCCAGTTTGGGGCTGTTGTGGCCGCGCGGTGGGAAGGTGCGCAGGCGGAATTCGTCGCGGATGCCGGCGTGGGCCGGGTCTCGTCGTCGGGCCATTACAGATCGGTGGTGTTCTGCAGGGTCAGCAGGTCGAGACGCTGTGCTTGAATTCGTAACCCAGGAAAGTCGGAAACCAAAGTCAAGGCTCCGCGGGAGCGTCGCCCTTGTATCTGTGATTTGAGGTAGTTTCCCTGCACCTTGTTCGTACGGGCCGGAGTTTCCGGCCTGGCAAGCGGCCAGCACGCGGTGGCCACCCCGTGCTGGCGCGTCACCGAGTTCGTCGTCGCCCTGGGACCCCTAGAGTCCGCAGGTAGCTGGAACCGGTGCCGCTCTCCGTGGTCCAACTCGAACAGTTGCCGGAGCGCCGGCTATTCTACCGTACCGCCAGCTCGCATCACCAGGCAGAGTCGCACCACCCCCCGGCCAGCCGCACCCCGCCCTGGCATGAACTCCCTCACCTATCTGGGTCTGGACATCTCGAAACTCACCCGCGAACTCAGCCCGCATCCGGGCCTGCGCCGCCGGGCCTTCCCCAATGACCCGCCGGGTCATCGCGCCCTGCTCACCGTCCTGCGCCGTCTGGGCGGCCCGGTGCAGATCCTTTGCGAAGCCACCGGCGGCTACGAACACCACCGCCTCCAAACCCGGCATCGGGCCGCGATCCCGGTGACCTTGCTCAATCCCCGCCGGGTGCGTGACTACGCCCGGGCCAGCGGCCGGCTGGCCAAGACCGACCGGCTCGCCGCCGCCGTGCTGGCCGACTACGGCCGCGCCTTCACACCGGCGCCCACCCCGCCGCTTGGTCCCGTGCAGCAACGGCTCCAAAGCCTGGTCACCCGCCGGCCGGAACTGCTCCAGCTCCTGGGGCAAGAACAACTCCGGGCCGAGCACCCCCACGACCCCTTCGTGATCCGGCAGGCCCGCCGCCTGGTCCGCACGCGGCAACAGCATCTGGTCCAACTCGAAGCCGAGTTGGCGGCGTTGCCGCACGCTGCGCCCACCCTCGACGCGCAGGTCCAACGTTTGAGCGCCATCCAAGGCGTGGGCCAGCGCACGGCCTGGCTGCTCCTGGCCGCGCTGCCCGAACTGGGCACCCTGGGGCGCGGACAGGCCGCGGCCCTGGCCGGGCTGGCCCCCTACAACCCCGACAGTGGCCCGCAGCGTGGCCCGCGACACATCGCGCACGGACGCGCGTTGGCGCGGACGGCCCTCTCCAGGGCGGCGCTGGTGGCGGCTCGACACAACCCCGTGCTGAAGGGCGTCTCTCAACGGCTGCGGACAGCCGGCAAACCGGCCAAAGTGGCGTTGGTGGCGCTGATGCGCAGGCTGGTCGAACTCGCCAATCTTCTTCTTAAAAGCTCTTCCCTGAATCTCGTCCAATAAAGACAGTTGCTACCGGCAACCGTTAGGGTGGGTTGTCCCAGGCTCGCCGCAGATGGCAGGCGCTTTGCCGGCGCATGGCGGAGCGCGCACCCTGCCAGCGCGTCGCCTGTCCTACGGTCACAGCGGTAAGCTTACCGAGGAAAACGCACGAGGCGGCTTTCCGAGAGCGAGTTCGGTGGCATATTCGCGCGCATGAACATCAGATTACCCATAGACTTGGAGAACTGTATTCAGGAACAGGCGCTGTCCACTTCGCGGCCATGAGTACGGCGCTTTGCGTTGGCCCCGTGCCCGCGGCCGGTTTGAGCCGCCGCGCGTTTCTCAATCGCTTCGGCCTCGGCCTGGGCGGCCTCGCGCTCGCCGATCTCCTCACCGCCGCCGCGCCGGCTACGGGCGCGGGGCAACCAGCCCCGGACCTCGGCGTGTTGGGCGGCCACCTGCACTTCCCGGCGAAGGCGAAGCGCGTCATTTACCTCTTCATGGCCGGCGGGCCATCGCAGCTCGAGACCTTCGACTACAAGCCGCTGTTGAACGAGCGCAACGGCCAGGAATTGCCGGAGTCCGTGCGCATGGGCCAACGGCTCACGGGCATGTCCGGCAACCAGGCGACGTTGCCGATGGCGGGCTCGATCTTCGAGTTCGCCCGGCACGGCCAGTCGGGCGCCTGGGTCAGCGAACTGTTGCCGCACACCGCGAAGGTCGTGGACGACTTGTGCATCGTCCGGTCCATGTACACCGAGGCGATCAACCACGATCCTGCCATCACGTTTCTCCAGACCGGCTCGCAACTCAGCGGCCGGCCCAGCATCGGGGCCTGGGTGCATTACGGCCTGGGCAGCGACAATCAGAACCTGCCCGCCTTTGTCGTCCTCATCACGCCCGGCAAGGTGGACCAGCCGTTGTACGCGCGGCTTTGGGGCAGCGGCTTTTTGCCGTCACGCCATCAAGGCGTCCAGTTCCGCGCGGGCAAGGATCCGGTGTTGTACCTGACCAATCCGGACGGCGTTTCCGCGGAGTCGCGCCGGCTGATGCTCGACCGGCTCAAGGAATTGAACGAGCACGCGGCGGAGAAGCTGGGCGACGCGGAGATCGACACGCGGATCGCCCAATACGAAATGGCGTACCGGATGCAATCGAGCGTGCCGGAAGTCATGGACTTGTCCAAGGAACCGGAGAGCGTGTTCGCGCTTTACGGGCCGGACGCGAAGAAGCCCGGCACCTTCGCGGCCAATTGCCTGCTGGCGCGGCGCCTGGCCGAGCGCGGCGTGAAGTTCATCCAGCTTTACCATCAAGGCTGGGACCAGCACGGCAATCTGCCCGCCGCCATCAAGGTCCAGTGCCGCGAGACCGATCAGGCCAGCGCCGCGCTCGTGACCGATCTGAAACAGCGCGGGCTGCTTGAGGACACGCTGGTCATCTGGGGCGGCGAGTTCGGCCGGACGAATTACTCGCAAGGCAAGTTGACGGCGACCGATTACGGCCGCGACCACCACCCGCGCTGTTTCACGGTCTGGATGGCCGGCGGCGGGGTGAAGCCCGGACTGGTTTATGGCGCCACCGACGAGTTCGGTTACAACGTCGTCGAGCACGGCGTTCACGTGCACGACTTCCACGCGACGCTGCTGCGCCTGTTGGGCGTGGACCATGAGCGGTTGACCTACTTCTATCAAGGCCGCCGCTTCCGCCTCACCGATGTGGCCGGACGCGTGGTGAAGGATTTGCTGGCCTGAGCGAGGTTCGTCGCCCATCGCTCGGCCGGAACGATGCCGTGGAAATGGGGAGCGCAGGCCGCCGGCCTGCGGTGTTCGGCGGCTCGCCGAAATCTATCCGGGCCTCTC
>JAKCAB010000540.1 GCA_021839785.1 bacterium
ACGCCGGGGACTTCAACTCTGCCTGGCCCTTGAACGGCGCCGGCGATTCCGGCGTCATCCTGGCCAACCCACCCGCGGGCTACGTCCCCGAAGTCTGGGTCGAAGGCCGCGAAGGCTCCAACCTGGCCGATGAAGCCAGCGCGCTGGGCATGGTCTCGGAAAAGGTTTCCCTACTGGCTCCATACTTGAAGACGAAAGACACTTTCCGGTGCCCCGGCGACACCAAACTGCACAAGGCCGGCAACAAAATGGTGCGCTGGCCGAGGAGCTATGGCATGAACGCGTACGTTGGCTGGCAGGAAGCGGTTTATAGCAACCTTCCGTTGAGGGACCGTTACGAGGTGTTTCTGAAGACCTCCCAACCCAATGCCGCCTCCCAGATCTTCATCTTTGGCGAGATCCACCCGCTGAGCATCTGCCGGCCGATGTTCGGCGTGAACATGGACTCCTACGGCATTTATCATTACCCCGGCAATTATCACGGGCGCGTCTCCAATTTCAGCTTTGTGGACGGTCATGCCGAAACCCATCGCTGGAGCGATCCCACCTTCAACGACCCAAGTCCCGCGCCGAGCAACTGGCACGATCACAGCGGGAACCAGGTCAAAGCCTCGGGGCGCAACGACCTCGCCTGGCTCAAGGCACGCACCACGGTTCGGCGCTGAGCGCGCCCGCCGCAGACGCCGCCCAGCCGGCAGCCCGCGCTTGCCAAGCAGCGGGGCTTACCTCAAACATGCGCCGGCCCCGGCACCCGTGGAACTTCCGTGGCGACCGGGTCGGGCCCGGGCCGCGCATGACCTGACCGCACGAACGCATGTCTCCGCTTTTCCGCGTCAAGCCGCTCGACCGCCTGATCGGCGACACCGAGCGTCCTGACCAGCAACTCCGGCGCACGCTTGGCCCGATACAACTGATGTTGCTGGGCATCGGGGCCATCGTGGGTGCGGGCATCTTTTCCACGGTGGGCACGGCGGCGGCCGGCGGAGAGCACCATGTCGGTGCCGGGCCGGCCTTGGTCGTTTCGTTCCTCATGGTGGCGGTGGCCTGCGGATTCGCGGCGCTCTGTTATGCGGAGTTCGCCGCGATGGTGCCGGTGGCCGGCTCCGCGTACACTTATGCCTACGCCACGCTGGGCGAACTGATCGCCTGGCTGATCGGCTGGGACTTGGTGCTTGAATACGCGGTCAGCAACGCGGCCGTCGCCATCTCCTGGTCTGGCTACTTCCAGGAACTGCTGCGCGGTTTTCATGTCAGCATTCCCGCCTGGCTCGGCACCGATTTCCGCTCCGCCTTGCAGGCCACCGCGCAAGTCGCCCAAGCCCACGCCGCCGGCACGGACTTGGCGACGCTCGGCGCCGGGATTCTGCGCGACGCCGAGGCGTTGAAATCCGCGCCACACCTGCTCGGGCTGCCGATCATCTTCAACCTGCCGGCCTTTTCGATCATCGCCATCATTACTTGGATCGGCCTGATCGGCATTCGCGAAACCGCCTTCACGAACAGCGCCCTGGCCATTGGCAAGCTGGTGATCATCGTGTTTTTCCTCGTCCTGGGCGCGTGTTACGTGAAGCCGGAGAACTGGACGCCGTTCGCGCCCAACGGCCTGAAAGGCATTTCGAGTGCGGCGGCGATCATCTTTTTCGCGTACATCGGCTTCGACGCCGTGTCCACCGCGTCCGAGGAAGCGCGCAACCCGCAACGCGACATGCCCATCGGCATCATCGGCAGCCTGGTCGTCTGCACCGTGCTTTACGTCGCGGTAGCGGTGGTGCTCACCGGCATGGCGAAATGGGACACCCTCGGCAATGCCGAACCGCTGGCGTTCGCGTTCTCGGCGCTGAACATGCACTGGACGGCCGGCATCATCGCCTTGGGTGCGGTGCTGGCTACCACTTCCGCGCTGGTGCCATTCCAGGTTGGCCAGACGCGCATATTCTTCGCAATGGGTCGTGACGGCCTCCTGCCGCCGTGGGCGGCGAAGGTGCATCCGCGTTGGCGCACGCCGCACATCACCACGATTCTGACCGGGGTGTTCGTGGCTGCCTTTTCCTCGCTGGCGAACATCAACGAACTGGTCGAGCTCACCAACATTGGCACGCTGCTGGCGTTCGCGCTGGTGGCCGGCGGGATTCTCATTTTGCGCCGCACCCAACCCGACCGGCCCCGGCCTTTCCGCGCGCCGCTGGTGCCGTGGGTGCCGCTGGCCGCGATCCTGTGCTGCGGCTACCTCGCGGCCAAACTCCCGGTCGTGACGTGGGTGCGGTTCTTCGTGTGGATGGCGGTGGGACTGATGATTTACTTTGGATATGGCGTGCGTCGCAGCCGGCTGCGGAAAACGCCACTGGTGCCAGCGTAAACCAAGCTTGGCCGGTCTTTGCCCAGCGCAATTCGCCTGGCCTTCCCAGAATCCTCAGGCCTTAAGACAACTAGGAAGGCGGTCAACGGCCGTTGGCAGTGCCAGGATTGCAGTACATCCGGTTCTTGCCCGGCAACTCGGACTCGCGCTTCCAAGTGTCGTAACGGACGATCTCGACGTGTCCGTCCACGGCCAGAACGACGCCGCCTTTTTTGCCATGTCGTTTACCCAAACCGCCGTCCACGGCCGGGTCGGGGAAGCTGGAACCGTCGTTGTAGCCGAAGCCCAGCACCGGGTTGGAATCGTCCGGTTCCCACATCATGAAGGCGTCCGGCGTGAAATCGGCGAGTTTGTAAGTGGCCCCTGCCGGCGTCAGCGAACCGAAACCGCAAACCGCCCCGTTCTGGACGTAAGTGGCCAGTTTGTTGGGCCGCGCCTTGAAGGTCGCCGTGTTGGTTCGGTCCAGCGGACAGCGATAGCTCTTGATCGCGCCCATGAACGGCCAGAGCTGCCCGCCTTGATAAGCCAGGATCGCGTTTGTCGTGTAAGGCGCGGCGAACAGATTCGGCACCCCGCCGTTGACGGGGGTGTACAACCAGCCTGGTACCCAGGGGGGATTCCAGTTCGGGTACGCCATCTTGTCCAGGTTGTCGTCCGCGTACATGTGCGTGGCCAGGCCAAGCTGTTTGCTGTTGTTGACGCACTGCGTGCGTTGCGCCTGGTCCTTGGCGTTGGCCAGGGCCGGCAACAGCAGTCCCGCCAGAATGGCGATGATCGCGATCACGACCAACAGCTCGATGAGGGTAAAAGCCTGGTGGGGTTCCTGCCGGGGGCGCAACGGCCCCGTGCATCCGCGTTGTGTGGTTTTCATCGCAAACTGATTCGCGCACCGAGTTGATCCGCAACCGCACTGCTTATTCGCGAGCTGTCCGCCGGAAGCGTTCTGGTCACCGCACCGGCACAGGGCAGCGCCAGCCGAACGCTTGCCGTTGAGCGAAAAGTGGCACCATCGGCGCAATGGTCAACGTGTGTTTTGCGGCACACGCTGGGAACGGTGCCGGCGGTTGCCAACGCCGGAGCTGCCGCGAACCGGGCGAATTCGCCGTTGAACTCTCCCGCAAATCCGGCGTCAACAACCCATCGGCGAACCCCAGCGAGGCCAATCCCGGCCTCGCGATGGCGGTCGCGGGCACCGCCACGCCCGACTGCGCGGCGGCCACGGATGCTCCGCGCCCAGCCGCCTTCTGACGGCGGCGGGCAAATCGTT
>JAKCAB010000154.1 GCA_021839785.1 bacterium
AATTGCGACATTTTTTGTGCCACGCTGAGGGCGAAACCGGAGGCGACCCAAGACACGGTCACCGCGGGTTGCCGGGCGGCGGCAAGTCGCGGAGATCAATCAACGCGATCGTTTCGTGCCGGCGGCCAGTGTGGAACTGGACATAATACCCTCGCCGGTCGAACGAGGCGTGCGGGTGGACGCGCACGGTGTCGCGCAAACCAGTCGCCAACAGGCGGACGCTGCCCGTCGCCGCCTCGACCAACCAGAGCCGGCCGTCGAAATCGTCCGTCACGATCCAATGGCCGTCCGGGGTCGCGGCGGCGTGCCAGTACCGGCCTTCGCGGACCATCCGCGCCGCGCCGGATTTGTTCACCAGCATCACGCCGAGCTTGTCGTTCACCATCGTCATGTCGCCCGTGCCCGCGACCCAAGCCTCGTGGGTGCCCCATTCCTTGAGCGGCGTGAACCAGTTCGTCGGGCTGGTGCGCGCGTAGAACGGCCGGTTGCCGGTGCCGTCGGTGTTGACCAGCCAGGTGCGTTGCGGCGCGTAACCGCCGGTTTCCCAAACGTAGAAAATGACCGGATCGGTCGGGCTGTGCTGCACGTGACCGATGCGAAATCCTTGGATGAGCACGGTGCGATACGCGCCGGTCCGGGCACTCATCAGGCCGATTTCCCAATTGGCCGCGTCGCGCTGCTTGCCCAGCGCGAGCCACTGGCCGTCGCCGCTGAGCGTGATTTGTTGAAACCCGCCGACGTGCGGCGGCGGAATCTCGCCGACCTTCCGGGTCGCAAATCGCTCGAGGTCCAGCGCCAGCACCTCCGGACCACGAAGCAGATAGACCCGCCGGGCGTCGGTCGGGTCTGGGCAGGCGCTGGCGGCATTGATCGCCGGATCGTCGGTGAGCTGCACGACGCGGCCGGACGCGACTTCGGTGCGGAACAACTGCCGCGAACCGGTGCGGTCAGACGTGAACAAGAGGTAGCGGTTGTCGGCGGTGAAGTTCGAGAAGTGGAAATACAGGTTGTCGGCCGCGCTACCGGCCTTGGTAAGTTCCACGACCTTCACCCCGGTGACCGGATCCAGGTAGGACGCGCGTTCGACACCCCAGTCTTTGCCCGCGCCTTCCTCTGCCGCGAGAGCGTTGGGGGCGAAGATCAGCAAGAACATGCAGGCGAGCCAGAGCGGCGCCAAGACGGGCAGCCTCGCACCTCGCTGCCGCGAACACGGCTCAAGCGTAATGATCGAACTTGAACTTATTTCGGTGCCTTGAGGCAGCCGGCGCCGGTCAACCGCAATCGCGGGCGGGTCGAAAGCCAACCGGCCTTGCCTGCCACGATCACGGTCTTCTTGACTGTCGCGACCCCGCAACGCTTCCTCGTCCACCGTTCTCCGGCGTCCGCCCAGCGAATTGGGCAGGAAATGTCTTCGCGGGCTGCGGCCGTAATTGGGGCATGTCATGTCAGGAGCTTGTTCTGGACGCGGCCACCGCACAAGCTTGGCGCACGCCGTTCGGCCAGGCGCAGTCTCAGGCAGATCGCGCGAGCTGGCGCGTCTCGCTACGGCTGGCAAGTTTCACCTCCGCAGACCTCGAGTGTTCGACCCGCGTCAGCCGAACCTGCCAACGCGCGGACTTGCGCGGCGTCCATAAGCGAGTAGGAATGGAGTTATGAAATCTCCCAAACGATGGCAGCTCGCGGGTTTTACCCTGATCGAACTGCTCGTGGTGATCGCGATCATCGCCATCCTCGCCGGCCTGTTGCTGCCCGCGCTGGCCAAGGCCAAGCAGAAGGCCCAGGCCACCGCCTGCGTCAACAACCTCCGCCAGATGACGCTGGCGACGAAGCTGTACGCGGACGATTTCGACGCGCGCTACCCGTTCACGTTCCAGGTGCGCGGCAACAATGTGACCCGCCGGGCGTGGTTCAATTTCCTCCAGCCTTACCAGCAGGCGACAAACCTGCTCCTCTGCCCGGTGCGCAGCCGCAAGTTCAAGGAGTTCCTCCAGAACTACCCGAGCGACGCCGCGGACAAGGCCATTTCGAATTACGGCATGAACTTCCGCCTCGGCGGTTGCGACTGGCCCAACGTCTGGGACGTGAAGGATTGGCCGTCCGTGCGCGACGCCGCCGTGCGCGTGCCCACCGCAACCGTTTATCTGACCGACGCCGGCACCAAGCCGCTGAGAACCCCCGACCCCCTCAAGTGCGTGACCGAAGCCTCGCCCGAAAAACCAGGCTGCTGGATCGTGCACGACCCCGGCAACGACGCGCCCAACACTGGCGGCGTCACCAACGACGATCCGAATTGGGGCGGACCGCACCCGCGGCACGGCGGCCGTAGCGCCATCGCCTTCGTGGACGGACACGTGGACAGCTTCCAGCCGCGAAAATGGTTTTGGTCCGGCACGCCGTGGTTGAAGCCGGACGTGGGGGGACAGTGAGTCGCGCCACCGGCGGGGCAGGCCGCGATGGCTTCAGGCCGCGACGTGCCCAAGGCTTGACGAACATCAAGTACAACTTGGCCCGGTGAGATTCGACTCGACTTCACCATGAACTCCCGGATTTCAAACCTTGGTGACGCGGCCAGCTCACCGCTGACCCGCCGTCAATTCCTCCAAACCACCTCCAGCGCCGCGGCGCTTGGCGTCGTAGCCGCGCCGTTCGTCGCCAGCCGCTCCGTGCTGGGCGCAAACGAACGGCTGGGCGTCGGCTTCATCGGCGTCGGCGGTCGCGGGCGGTATCACCTCGACGTGGTCCTGGGCATGATCAACCAGGGCGAGCCACTGAATGTCGTCGGCATCAGCGACACCTACGGCCCGCGCAAACGCGCCGCCGCCGAGCACGCCAAGGCCAAGGCGTACGGGAATTACCACGAGCTACTCGCCGACCCTGCCGTCGATGTGGTCCTCATCGCCACGCCAGATCGCTTGCACGTGCCGCAGGCCCTCGAAGCCATCCGCGCCGGCAAGGACGTTTATTGTGAAAAGCCGATGGGCCACTGGAGCCAGTTCGCATTGAGCCGCGAGTTTTACCAGGAGACGGTGCGGCTGAAGCGCGTCGTCCAGGTCGGCAACCAGGGCAACTCGAACGTCGCCTGGAAACAGGTCCGCGAACTGATCCAAAAAGGCGCGATCGGCCGCCCGCAACACGTCCAGGCCGGCTACTACCGTTACGGCGATTGGGGCGAACGGATGCCCATCGCCGACCCGAACGCGAAGCCTGGTCCGGACTGCGACTGGGAAGGCTTCCTCGGCGACGCGCCCAAGGTGCCGTTCACCGTGGACCGGTTTTTCAGTTGGCGGAAGTACCTCGATTACGCCGGCGGCCCGTGCACTGACCTGTTCCCGCATGTCCTCACGCCGTTCATCAGCCTGCTGGGCCTGAAGTTCCCGTCGCTGGCGGTCGCCTCCGGCGGCATCTTCAAGTACGACACCTACGATCGCGAGGTGCCGGACACGTTCAACATGTGCGTCGATTACCCGCAGAAACTCTCGATCGTGCTGGTGTGCACGCTGGCCAACGAGTTTCCGACCGATCCCGCGATTCGCGGCGACGAAGGCACCATCACGATGCAAGGTCCGGCCTTCGAAGGCGGCTTCGACAGCGTCACCTTCATCCCCCGC
>JAKCAB010000059.1 GCA_021839785.1 bacterium
CCCAGCGCGCGGCGGCCTGGAAAAGCCTGGCCGCGCGAAAATCGGCTTCGGCCTGGTCAACCGCCTCGCGGGCGGTGGCCAGTGCCGATTCGGCCTCGGCGACATTGTCCTCGACCGTGCCGTTGGCGTTTGGATGCGCCGGGTCGCCCGCGCCAAGCCGCAGGACGGAGGCGGCGTAACGTCCGACGATTCCGTTCAAGATTGTCCGACGCCCGGCAACGAGCCCGGCCAGGCGTTCAGTTTCAGAGTGGAGCGAACGCACGGTCTCGGGCTGCGCCGCCAGAATGCGCTGCGCCGACGCCGCCATTTCGCCAGCGATGCACGCCAAATTCGCCGTGGCGTTCAGCGCATTCTCGGCGGCATCAACGTCGCCGCGTTCCAACCCGGCCAACGCTGCCGCGAGGTGCTCACCCGCCTTGGTCATCACCGCGCTCGGATCGCGATCTTTCTCGCGCAGACAACTCGCGGCATCCAGGTGCAACGCCGCGCCAATAGTCTGCCGGGTTTCGGTGATGGCGGCCTCAGTTTTGGCGAGAGCCTGGCGTAACTCGCCACGACGACGCGCGTCGAGTTCAACGGCCTTGCTGGCGCGTTGCCCCAAGGTTCGCCAGTCGGCTTCCCAGACGGCAATGCCGGTGGCGGCAGACTCGGTGAGGGCGGCGTTGGCAAGCTGGTCCGCGGCATCCGACAACCGGCGCGCCTCCGCCCCAATCCAACCCGCGTGGACACCTTGCGCCGCGAGCGCCTGCACGTGCTGCTCCAACGCGGGCACGCCTTCCTTCCGGACGGTGAGGGCCACAGCAGCTAGCTTGGCGGCGTCGGCCGTCTGTTGTTTCGCCTTGGCGGCGCGCGTGCGCGAGGCGCCCACCGGATCCTTTAGCGCCTGCTTGAGCGCTTCGGCCATTTCGTTGCGCGCTTCGGGCAACAAACGGGTGAAGACGGCGTCGAGGCGCAGCAAGCCGTCTTCTTTCGCGGTTGCAGACAGGTCGTCTTCTGCGCCGGCGGCAGCGTCGGTGTCTGCCTGTGCCGCCTCCACCGCGCGAGTGCAATCCACCACGCTGGACTCGACGAGGTCGAGGTTGGCGAGGGCGCGCCCTGCCCGCTCGTTGAACGCCTCCATCAATTGCTGGAAGGTCATCGCGAACGGCTCATACGAGGCGCGGTCACCGAGCAGGCGGTCGCGCTCCGTCCGCTGGCCGCGTACGATCAACTCCAGGCCTTCCGCCGGTTTGAAAACGATGGGCTCGTCGCGCAGCAGGCGGAGCACGCGCCGGTAGCGGCGGCGGGAAAAGGAATTCACAAAACGCCCGCCGAGCGACCGTGCCGCCAGCAACGCCTGCGCCTGGCTCATCACGCGATCCGCGCACGCGGACATGATGAACAGCTCGTCCACGTCCTGGATGATCCGCTGGCAAAGCGGGAGGGTTTCGCCGTCATAACGCTGCCCGGCTTCCACCGCCGATGAACCGACCACCTTGGCGCGACGATCGAGCAAGGCGAACAAGGCGTCGGTCTTCTCCCGCAAACCGCGCGTCCAGGTGGCGTGCAGTTCCTCGGCTTCGCGCTTCGGCTTGAGGCGGCGGCGATTCAAGAACAGGCCGATCAACCCCAGCCCCGCCAGCGTCGTGCTGCCGGCCAGCGCCGCGACCGCCAAGGCAGCTTGCGCGGCGCGCTCCGCGGACACCATCGCCGCGGTGGCAGCCCGCACGGCTTCCTGCGCCGCGGCCAGGTGGCCAACGTACGCCGAGTCGCCGCGCGTGTGTTCGGCCCGGGCGGCTTTGAGATTTTCTGCCGCGACTTCCAGCGGCTTGCGCGCGGAACTGGCGTAGCGCGCCTGCGAAAGCGCCTGGTAACGACCGCCCAGTTCTTCGAGTCGCGAGGCGTCTTCGGCGTATTGATCGAGCCGGTGCAGTTGCTGGCTGATGCGGGTTCGCACTTCGACTGCGAGTTGGCGGGCCTTCGCATATTCGCCGCTGGACAGGAGCCGCGCAGCTTCGGCCACGGGCGCCTGGTAAGACGCCGAATCGAGCCGCGCGAGGTCACCGGTCATTTCGGAGCGACCGCGAGCGAGGTCGGCCGTGCGCTGCTGGAGCAATGCAAAATCGGCGTTGGCGGCCTTGACGAGGTTCTCCGCCTCCGCCTGCACGCGTGCCCGGCTGGCCTGCTCTTCGGCCGCCCGGCGCGCGACTTCGCGGCGTTCGGCCTCGATGCGCGCGGTGAGGCGATTCTCGACGTTTTTGATCGTGTCCTTGACGGCGTCCACGATGCGACCGCCGCTGCGCATGGCACTGATGGCGGGAGCGTCGAGGTTGCCAATCCAGTTGTCCTCGCCCAAACCGCGACGGTCCTGCGCGTCCGAGCCGTAATACGAGAAACGGCGATCCTTGAGGAAAAGCGCGAAGAAACAGGCATTGCGCTCGCCGGTGCGGACGTCCACGGACTGGCCGAACGGCGTCTGGCCCATCAATCCCTGGCCGAGCGCGTAGTTGACCGCTTCGATGCCGGTGAACGTCCGGTTGTCGGCGGTGCGGTAAGTCTCGCCCGCGGCACTGTCCAGCAACACCACCACCCAGTTCGTGGCGTTGGCCTCGAGCCATTGCGCCAAGGTGCTGAGTTGCGCCGCCGAGAGTCCCAGTTCGCCTTTCACGAACAGGTGCTCGCCCGGTTTCCAGACGCGAACGACTTCGGTGCCGGCGCTGACTTTGACCGGAACGGCGGCGGTGGCGGCTTCACCGCCGAGCGCCGTGCCCGTCGCCAGCCAGGCGATGGCGAACGAATAAGAAACCCAGCCCGGCAACCAACGACGGTTCGGCAGCGACGATTTCATAGCGGCCATTTGTGGCGTGAAAAGACGCGCGCCACCATTACACTTCGGCTGGAACTTTGGAGAGAATTCTGCGCGCAACGGAGCTTTCCGGCTCGAGCGCCCGACAAAAAGGCGTCGCCGGAGCAGGTGGCTCCGGCGACGCGTGAAACCTGATTACGAAGGCGCAACGCGCGTTACTCGACCGTGAGGGCGATCAGGAACGGCGCGGAATTCGCCATCGCCGAGCGATAGTCGAGGCTCTCGATCGCCACGTCGGGAAGCGGGTTTTCCCAAGTGGTGAGGTACAGGCCATGCGGCGGGTTGTCGGGCGCCGCGAGGTTCGTGCCAGTCCAAACCGGTTTGGCGAGGTCATCGCCGGACTCGCTGGCCTGGGTCCACCAATCCCGCACGTCCTTGCCATAGGCGACCGGAATCTCGCGCGTCTCGCCGTTCGCGTAATGGACGACGTACGTGGCCACGGTGGTGCCCAGCGGCGATTGCCAGCCCACGGCATGGAAGAAATGCAGCTTGTGCGCGGTGCGACCGACTTTGATGCCAGCGACTTCCTTCGGGAACTTGACGTTCAGTTGCTGCACCGCCGCCTGGCCTGATACCTGAACAATGCCGCGCACGTCGAACTTTACGCCGCCGAACTCCTGCAAGCCGCGCGGGAGGTTGGCCAGGGTGTTGTTCGCCACGCCGCCCGCGTGCCAGGACTCGGTCAACGCCGCGTTGTAGTACGGGGACAGGTCGATGAGTTCAGCGGGCGTTTGCGCGTCGCGCTCCGGGATGGCTTGC
>JAKCAB010000789.1 GCA_021839785.1 bacterium
AGTGTAGCCTATGCCGCTGACTGATCAGTACGTAGCGCCGGCTGACCTCGACGGCCAGTTCGGAATTCAGGTTTAGTTTGTCCGGGGTGGCGCGGGGGGAGTTGCCCGCAGCGCCGCCAGCGCGCGTCGTTGGGTCACTTCAAAGAGGAGGCCGTTGTAGCGCGTCCCGGCATTAAGGTAGCCGCTCAGCACGACGCCCTCGCAAAACGCCGCGGCCTTGCCCGGCTCGCCGCGGCGCAGATAGGAGTCCGCCACGCGCGCCGCCGCGCGCAGGGCGGTGTCCGGATCCAGCTTGAACCGGGCCGGGCCGCGCGGTGGGTCGGGCGCGAAGGCCTGTTCGCCCCAGCGGAGGCATTGCTCGTCATCCGCGCGGTCCCACGCCAGTTCCGCCAGCCAACCCTGGTAGGCACGCTGGTTGTCGGGATCGTATTGCAGGAGCTGGCGGAGCACACCCTCCAGTTCGGTCGTGGGCGGCTGGTTGAAAACGGACGATTGCTCCACGTACGCCTTCATGAGCGCCCGGCCGTACTGGCGCAGCAGGGTCGGATCCTGCGGGGCGCGCTGGAGCATCAATGGGTAGTGCGGACGAAGGCCGAGCGCTTCGAGTTCGCCGGGCGGGGCGACGTAGTTCACGTGGGTGGCGAATTCCAGCGGCAGCGGGTTGTCCGGCTGTTCGCGCTGCCAGCGTTTGAGCAGAGTGAGGAACGCGTCGATCGGGCGCTGGTCGTCCGCGAGGTAATAGCCGGCGAAGGCCGCCAGGTCTTCCTTGCCCAGGCCGTGCTCGCGCAGCCACCGGCCGAGCAGCGTGTCGGGGCGGCGGGAGAAACTCTCGTCGAGCTTGCGCACGCGCTCGGCAGAGACGCGGGCGAAGAAGTCGCGCTGCGCGCGGTATTCGAGCTGGGGGAAGTAGTCGCTGTGCACGCGGCAGTCGGCGGGCGGCACGAAGGCGCCGTTGGGAAAAGCGATCAGCTCCTGGGCGAGGAGCAAGGGCACGTTGTCCAGGCCCACGCGGGCGAGGTCCTGCTGGACCGCCGGCACGGCCAGGCGGGTGGCCAGGGCGTTCAGGTCCACGTTCGGCGGTTGGACCGCGCCCACCAGCAGGAGGTCCGTGCTGAGGCTTTGCCAGACGCTCACGTACGGGAACACGCGGCTGAACGTGGCCAGCACCATGTCCAGGCTGGCGTCGCTGAATTCGTAGGAATGAATCCACTGAAGCATGAGGCCGTCGGGGGCCAGGCGGGAGCGGCAGGTTTCGTAAAACTCGAGGCTGAACACCCCGGCCACGCCCGCCATCCAGGGATTCGAGGGCTCGCTCACGATCACGTCGTAACGCCGGTCGGCGAGCAACAGAAACGCCTTGGCATCCTCCGGCCACACCCGCACCCGCGGATTCTCGAGCGCGTGGTGATTCACGGCACCGAACACGCGAGCGGCTGCAATCACTTCGGGCGAGATTTCCACGGCGTCGATGCGTTGCACGCCCGGGTGCTGGGCCGCCGCGCCCACCGTGACGCCGCTGCCCAGGCCGACGACCAGGACGTTCGACGCCGCCGGCCGCAGCAACAGCGGCAGGTGGCCACAGAGAAGCTGGGTGTTCATGTCCTCGCCGGTGCTGGCGTCGGTCTTGCCGTTGACCTTGAGAAACAGCATGTCCGACCCCGGCGGGCTATACACGCCGACCGTGGCGCTGGCTCCGTCCCGGTGATAGCGGGTGACCAGGTCGCGAGCGGATTCCTGGAACTCGCGGAACGAGCCGAGCGGAACGCGCTGTCGGAACAGCCCCAGGCTGAACTCGGCCGGCCAGATGCCCGAAAAATACTGGCCTGCCGCGAACGCCACTGCCAATGCGGCTGCGGGCGCGCCAAGCACAAGCGCCTTCGAGCGCGGCCACCACCCGGCCAGTAAAATCGCCAGGCCGATCAGCGCATTGAGGGTCACGCCCAGGGCAAAGGTCCGGGCCAGTCCCAGCGCCGGCATCAACCAGAGTCCGGTCAAGCCCGCGCCCAGCACCGTGCCCAGGGTGTTGACGGCGAACACGCGGCCCACCGAACGGCCGGTGCGGCTGGCCTCGCTCGTGGCCACGCGGCTGACCAGCGGCAGGGTCATTCCCAGGCACACGGTGGGCACGATCATGACGGCGAAGCAAAGCAGGCCCTGCAAGGTTTCATAAATGGGGTAAGTCTCGGGCTGACGGGCGATCACCCCCGCCAGCCGGGCGAACCCGTACGGCAGGTACTCGTAAAGGAACATCGAGCCCAGCACGGTTGCTCCCAGCGCCAGTTCGATCCACGCAAACGCCCGCAGCGGATTGCCCCAGCGCCGGCCGCGGGACACAACCCACGAGCCCACCGCGATGCCCGCGATGAACGTGATCAACATCAACGAAAACGCGTGGGTGCTCGAACCGAGCACCAGCGCCAGCATCCGCGTCCAAGCGATCTGGTACAGCATCGCCACAAACCCGGACAGCCCGATGCCGATCACCGCCAGCCGAAGCTGCCGCGGGTCGAAGGTGAGGTCGGCGTCTTCGTTGGCGACGGCCGATGCGCTGCCAACCCGCGCGATCCTGGCCGGCCTCGCCTCTGCGTTTTCCTCGCCCACCTGCATCAAGCCGCTGACGACCAGGGCCGCGGCGCCGACTGCGAGATTCAAGGCCGCCCCGGCGTAAACGGTGGCTTGCAGACCGATGGCCGGCAGCCACCAAAAATCCGCCAGGATCGTACCCACCACCGCGCCGGCGCTGTTGACGAAGTACAGGCTGGCGATCGTCGCGCGCAGTTCACCGAGCGACCGCGTCAACAGGCGGGTGACCACCGGCAGCGTGCCGCCCATGAGCACGGCGGGCAGCAACACCGTGAGCAGGCCAAAGGCGAACTTCAACGTCAGCAAGACCGCCGTGCGCGGCTCCAGCCCCCGGCCCACGGACACGAACAGGTCGTAACACAGTCCGTGCCAGGACGGGAAAGCGAGCGCGTAAACGCCGATGCCGATCTCCAGCCAGGCATAACAAGCCAGCGGACGCCGCAGCCGGTCCGCCCACCCACCCAGCCACCAATTGCCCAACGCCAGGCCGCCCATGAACGCGACGAGCACCGCCACCACCGCATAGCTGGTGTGGCCGAGGAACAGCGCCAGATACCGGGACCAGACCACTTCGTACACCAGGCCGGCCGCGCCCGAAACAAACAGGCACAGCATCATGCACCGGGACAGCGCGCGCGGGGTCAATTGCACGGCGCAGCATCGTAGGAACCGCGTTTAGCGGGGCAATTCATTTCCCGATCGAACGCCGGGAACCGGCGCCGCGCAGCCACCGTTGAAGCCTAAACTCAAAAACTCAAAAAACTTCCGCTTTCGGCCCTTTGTGAGTTTCGGCTTTGAACCCGAATTCCGCCATAGTCGCCGACGTCAGTCGGCGCCAACCTTGGGGAGTCAGCGCGGACTGTACGTCCGCGGCTACGCCGTAGCCGCCGTCGGCCAACGGCACAAACAAACAAGACCGCTATCCAAGCCTAAACTCAGAAACTCAAATGACCTTCGCTTTCGGCCCTTTGTGAGTTTCGGCTACGAACCCGGATTCCGCCATAGTCGCCGTCG
>JAKCAB010000842.1 GCA_021839785.1 bacterium
TTTCACGGGCGAGTCAATAGGCCAATTCCTCGACCGTCTCCTGAACCGGCGAGACGCCGAAACGCGTCAGTTCGTGGATGAACTCGTAGCGGCTCAAGCCAGCCATTTCCGCCGCCTTCGACTGGGAAAGGCGGCCGAGTTCGAACCACTTCACAGCGGCGGCCAGGCGCATTTCCTGCGCGAGTTCGGCGGGTTCTGCCCGGAACGCGGAGAAAGCGCTTTCCGGCAAATCAAGGACCACTTGCCTGCTCATAACGGCTTCAGCTTACCAGCCGGCCAGAGCCGGTCAAACCTCGGTTCCCTGCCAACACGCAGGCAACCGCATTGACGCGATGCGCGAAATGATCCTCGCCGACAATGTGGATGACCGGAAGAAAGCCCTCGCCAAGCTCCTGTCCTACCAGAAGGGCGACTTCGTCGGCATTTTCAAGGCGCTGAAAGGCTTCCCGGCCACCATTCGCTTCCTCGACCCGCCGCTGCACAAATTCCTCCCGCACGAGGACGCCGCGCAGCAAGACCTCGCCAAAAAGATGGGCGTGCCTGTCGAACTGATCCGCCAGCGCGTGAAGGTACTCCGCGAGTTCAACCCGATGCTCGGCTTCCGGGGTTGCTGTCTGGGCATCGTATGTCCGAAAATCTCCGAGAGGCAGGCCCGCGCCGTGTTCGAAGCGGCCAATGCGACAAACCGCACGCAAAGCGAATCCTGCGGGTTCGAAGTGCGGGGTTTTGCGCGCCCTTGCGAGGTTTGCGACGCGCGGCGCTGCGCGATCGCTTGCCGGTGGGGCCGTTTTGCGGCATTAATGGACTAACGAATAACGTTTATGAGTAGATCCAAAATCCCTGCCAATGTCCTGACGGAACTCAACCGCCAACTCAACCAGGAACTCGGCGCCGCGCATGCCTACCTCGCCTTGTCCGCGTGGTGCGCGGGCCAGAACCTGAAGGGCTTTGCCGGCTTTTTCGCCAAGCAGGCGGGCGAGGAGCGCGGGCACGCGCAGAAAATCCTGCGGCATTTGTTGGACCGCGGCGCCGTGCCGGAACTGGCCGCGTTGGCCGCGCCGCCGCAGCAATTCGACTCTTTGCTGGCGGTGGTCGAGCAGGCGCAGGCCATGGAACAAGCCAACACCCGGGGCATCCACGCCGTTTACGAAACGGCGGTCGTGGCCAAGGACTACCCGGCGCAGGTGCTCATGCACTGGTTCATCGCCGAACAGGTCGAGGAAGAAGCCTGGGCTGCCGAGGCGGTGGACCGCGTCCAAAACGCCACCTGCGCCGGCAGCTTCCTGGACTTGGACCGTCACCTCGAGAAAATCCTCGACGCCAAGAAGACCGATTAGCCTGGGCCCGGCGGGCGAGTTACCCGCCGAGCCTTTATTCGCCGCCCACAAAGCGGTAGCCGACGCCAGGTTCGGTGCGGATCAATTCCGGCGCCTTGCCGTCGTCGCCCAGCTTCCGGCGCAGGTGCGCCAGATGGACGCGCAGGTAGTGGGTTTGTTCCGTTGCGTTTGGCCCCCACACTTCGGTCAGGAGCAGGCGATGCGTGAGCACCTTGCCGGCGTGGGTGACCAGCAGCCGCAGCAAGGCATACTCGATCGGCGTCAGGCTGATGTCGCGGCCACTCCGTTTCACCGTGCGGGCCGCCAGATCCACCTCCAGGTCGCCGGCCCGGAACACGGCTTCGGCGCCGACCGGTTGCCCGTGGCGCATCGCCGCCCGCAACCGCGCCAGCAGTTCGGCGGTGCCGAAGGGCTTGGTCACATAATCGTCGGCGCCGGCGTCGAGCGCCGCCACTTTTTCCTCTTCGCGGTCCAGCACACTCAGGATGACGACCGGCACGCGGCTCCACTCGCGCAACCGCTGAAGCACTTCCACCCCGCTCAAGTCGGGCAGGCCCAGATCGAGGATCACCACGTCCGGCCGTCGTTGGGCCGTCTGGACGATGCCGTCCTCGCCGGTCGCGGCCTCCGCCACGCGGTAACCGCCGGCCTCCAGTGTGACGCGCAACAGCCGGCGAATCTGCGGTTCGTCGTCGATCACCAGAACGGTGCGTTCGGCATTCGGAGCAACTTCGGTCATGATTTGTCTTCTACCGCTGGCGGCAATTCGTTTTGGGGCAACTGAATGGTGAACACCGCGCCGCCTCCCGGCTGGTTGGCCGCGGAAATACTGCCGCCGTGCGCTTCGACCAGGCCTTTGGTGATCGTCAACCCCAGCCCGCTCCCGCCGGCGGGCACCTTCGCAGCGCGGAAGAACTTGTCGAACACGCGGGGCAGCGCCTCCGCCGGGATGCCTGGTCCACGATCGGCGACGCTCAAGCTCAGTCGCTCGCCGTCGCGCTGCGCCCGGACCGTGATGGGCGTCCCCGGCGGCGTGTGCACGGCGGCGTTGAGGAGCAGGTTGGCCAGCGCGTGCTGAAGCAGCGAAAAATCCATTCGCGCCAGCAGAGGCTCGGCGGGCAGTTCCGTCGCGACCGGATGGCCGGCCAGCTCGCGGTGCAGTTCGCGCAAAGTGGTCTGGACGAGGTCGCGCGTGTCGTGCCAATCCAGGCGGGGCTGGACCTTGCTGGCCTCGAGGCGGGCCATGTCGAGCAGGTTGCCGACGATCCGGTCGAGCCGGGCGTTGGCCGTCTGAATCTCGCCCAGCAGCGTCTGGCGCAAGCTGGGCGAGTCCGTTTCGGCCAACGCCGCCGCGGCGCTGGTGCTGGCGGCAAGGGGGGTGCGCAGTTCGTGCGAAATCGAATCCAGCAACGCCCGGCTCAGCTTTTCCGACTCGGCCACAAGCTGCGCCTGGGCGGCCGCGGCGCGGAGTTCCGCGCGGTCCAGGACCAGCGCGGCCTGTCGGGCGAAAGTGTTGAGCAGATCGCGCTGGGCGAGCGGCAACGTCTTTGCCGGCAAGCTGACCGCCAGCACCCCCAGCGTCTTGCGTTCCGTCGCGAGCGGCAGGTGCATGGCCGTGGCCCCCGGTAAATTGTCGGTGAATCGCCCCGCCGCTTTGCGCCGATCGAAGGCCCACTGGGCGACGCCGAGTTCCTTTTCCGAGAGCGTCAGCGTGCTGTCCGGATGCGCGGCGAGCCGGTTGCCGGCCGGCAGGCAGAACGCGGCCGGCGCGTGAAAGACGCGCATGACCTGGGCGACCAGTTGCCAGACGACTTCGTCGCGCGTGTTGGCTTCCGCGAGGTCGCGCATCAATTCATACAAAGCCGTCGCGCGCGCCTCCCGCCGGCGCTCGGCTTCGCTTTGCGCGCGAATGCGGGCAACGAGTTGGCCGAGCACGACCGCCACCACGAAATACGCGCCGAACAGGATCGCGTCCTCCGCGCCGGCGATGGTGAACGTCAGCCGCGGCGGCAGAAAAAAGAAATTCCACACCAGCGCGCTCAACGCGCCCGCCAGCAACACCGGACCACGTCCCACGAACAAGGCCAGGAGCACCACCACCATCAGGAACACCAGCCCCGGCACGCGCGGGCCGGACAACCGCTCCAGAAGCAGGTTGAGCAGAGCCGTTCCCGCCACGACGCTCAAGGCGAGGGCGTATTGGTTGAGGTTGGAGCGCAGCGGCGGGCGCCAGACGGAGTGCCCGACGGCGGTCCCGGCC
>JAKCAB010000603.1 GCA_021839785.1 bacterium
CTCATGAAGGCAGGGAGCTTGTACGGTCGCCCGCAGGGTCGCTATCGCGTCCGGACGACCGACCGCCACCACGACCAGCCCATCGCTCCCAACCGCCTGGCCCCAGCGCCCAAGGCCACCGGGACCAACCAGCTCTGGGTGGCCGACATCACCTATATTCCAACCCGGGAAGGCTGGCTTTACCTCGCGGCCATCCTGGACCACTACAGCCGCAAGATCGTCGGCTGGGCCATGAGTGAGCGCAGCGACACCCGCTTGGCTTTAACAGCTTTGGACAAGGCCCTCTTGCATCGCAAGCCGCCAGCCCATTTGCGGTTCCACTCCGATCGTGGCATCCAATACGCCAGCGCCGATTACCGCCGCGCACTGAGCCAAGCTGGCCTGGTTGCCTTGATGAGCCGCCAAGGCAACTGCTACGACAACGCCACCATGGAAAGCTCCTGCACCCTCAAGCTGGAACTGATTTACCGCCACAACTTCGCCACCCGCGCCCAGGCGCACAGCCGGATCTTCGATTACATCGAGACGTTCTACAATCGCCAGCGCACCCATAGCGCGTCCAAGTGAGTCGCTTGCCTGACCTGCATGCCTTCGAATGCTGGCACCCTGAGCACGATTTCCGTCAGCGCCTTGAAGTGGAAACCCGCCCCGGATTGGTGGTCTCCGCCGGGAAGGATGCCCTGATCGTCACCGCGCCGCGACCGCCGCCGCGACCGCCCGCGCCTTGACCGCGCCCGCGGCAACGCCTAAGCAAAGCGGATGAAGATCGCGCTGTTCGGCGTTGCCGGCATCCCGCTGGGCAAATGCAACCTCAAGGATCCCCGCCTGGACCAGGCTGACAAACTGGTCGAGGCGAAGAAAAAGGCCTATGCCCAAGTGGATATCGTGGACGACTCGGAAACCCTCACCGCCGACGCCATTCTCACCAGCCGCTCCGCGCTCGCGGACTTGCTGACCAAAGACCTGGACTTCGTCGAGGCCCGGCTCGGCCGCGACCCGAGCCCGGCGGAGAAAGCGGTTTTGGAGAAGCTGGCGGACGCGCTGATCAGCGAGCGCACGGTGTTGCAACAAGGTCTCTCGCCGGAGGAACTCGAGACAATTGCGGCGCACAATTTCCACACCCACAAGCCGGTCGTCGTGGCCGAGGAGGCCGAACTGCAAACGCCGGACGCGCTGATCCTCCGGGCCTTTCGCGAAGGTGGCCACATCAGTTTCCTCACCGTCGGCGGCAAGGAAAACCGCGCCTGGCCGATTCGTGCGGGACTCACCGCGCTCGAAGCGGCGGGCACGATCCACACCGACATCCAGAAGGGCTTCATCCGCGCCGAAGTCATCAGCTTCGCCGACTTCGTCGAGGCGGGCGGCGAAACCGAAGCGAAGCGCGCCGGCAAGCAGCGGCTCGAACTCAAGACCTACGTCATGCAGGACTACGACGTGGTCAATTTCCGGTTCAACAAGTAAGCCGGCGGGTCGAAGTGGCACCGCCACCGTCGCGTGACCTTTCACGATTCGATGCGCAATTGGCCACCGCAACTCCGAACCGGCCAAGGCCGCTGCGAGCTTTCACGGATTCCGCTACGGCTGGCGGCGTTGCTTTTCGTACTCAGCCTCACGCGGCTTGCCGCCGACGAGGCGCGTCCGCGCGAGCCGGTCCGCGCCTTCGCGCCAGCCAAGGAGGTGAACTACCGCGAACCCGCGCGCGCGTACGTGGTCACGAACGCGCAAGGCTGGACGGTGCACCTCGAACGCGAACTTGCCGAAGCCCAACCCGCCCTTGCCCGCGAGGCGCTGGCGCGGGTCGATGCCAAGCTGGCCGAGGTGCTCCGCCGCCTGCCGGCCGGCAGTCACACCCTGCTGCGTCGGCTGCCGATTTTCCTCCTGTTCGGCGAGGAGGCGAAAGCGGGCGGGCGCGACAACGGCGCGGAATACTTCCAACGCGAGGCGCCTGAGTTTTTTCCGCTGACCGACCCGCATTGGGGCAGCAGCCTGGTCATTTATTCGGCGCGAAACTACGTCCAGCTCTCCGACCAATGGGCGGTGCGCGTGTTGCTTCACGAATTCGCGCACGCCTGGCAACTCGAACAG
Source organism: bacterium (assembly GCA_021839785.1). The sequence continues at coordinate 2,086 of JAKCAB010000603.1, forward strand.
TGGCCGGAAAAGCAGGTGGACCTCCAGGCGGCCTATGACCACGCCATGAGCGAGGGCCTTTACCGCCGCGTGATGGACGTGAACGGCGATCCGATCGCGAAGGCCTACGCGGCGGAGAACCAGCTCGAGTACTTCGCCGAACTGAGCGGCGCCTACTTTCTGCGCGGTGAATACGAGCCGTTCGACCGCGCCGCCTTGCGCGCCTACGACCCGGAAGGCTGCGCCATGATCGAGAAGATGTGGGGTGTGAACGGCCCGTCGCCGCCGGCCACGAAAAGCGCACCGTGAAATCGCATCGCCAGGCCTTGCTGGCCTTGCATGGCGCCGTCGCGTTGTTCGGGTGTGCCGGGTTGCTGGGCAAGGTGGTGGCCTGCCCGGCGATCGTCATCACGTGCGTGCGCTCGCTCGTGGCTGCGGTCGCGCTCGGCGGGCTGCTAGCCGCGCGACGCCAGTTGCGCGTCCACACTCAAAACACGCGCGGTGTCGGGAGCGCGGTTGCGCTGGCGCTGGGCGGCGCTTTGCTGGCCGTTCATTGGTGGAGCTTTTTCGCGGCGATCCAGCTCGGCACCGTGGCGCTGGGTCTGTTGACCTTCGCCAGCTATCCGCTGTTCGGGACGCTGCTTGAACCGCTGTTCTTTCGCGAGCGACTGCGCCTGACTGACGGCGTCGCGTGTCTGGGTGTGGCGGTGGGGCTGGCGTTGGTGGTGCCGGACTGGAACTTCGGAAACACCGCCGGTCGCGCAGCCATCTGGGGAATTCTGTCCGGCCTCACCTTCGCCTTGCTGTCGCTGCTGAACCGGCGACTCACCCGCGCCCTGCCGCCGCTTCGCATCGTGGCCGTCCAGACCGCCCTGGCCGGGCTGTTGCTGCTCCCTTTCGCGGGTCCGCAACTGCGCGCCGTGACGCCGGTGGATTGGGTTTGGCTGGTCGTGCTGGGCGTGGTGTTCACCGGCCTCGCACACTGGGGCTTCACGGCGTCGTTGACGCGGTTGCCCGTGCGCTTGGCAGGCGTGACCGCGGCGCTGGAGCCGGTCTATGGCATCGCGCTGGCCTGGGCGTTGCTCGGCGAGGCAATCGCGCCGCGGATGCTGGCCGGCGGAGTGTCAATCATTGCCGCGACCTGTCTGGCAACCCTCGCCCGCCAAACGAACACGCCGGTCGCGGCGCCGGCTTGAATCAGCCTTGATCCGCCGGCGTTGGCCGCCGCGAGGCCAATCGCGTCGCGAGGCGGATCGCCGCCACCATGCTGTCCGGGCGGGCGACGCCTTTGCCGGCGATGTCGTAGGCGGTGCCGTGGTCGGGCGAGGTGCGGATGAACGGCAGACCGAGCGTCCAATTCACGCCGGTATCGAAGGCGATCAGCTTGAGCGGCGCCAGGCCCTGGTCGTGGTACATCGCGACCACCACGTCGTAGTCGCCGCGCCAGGCATGGTGAAAGAGCGTGTCCGCGGCGAACGGTCCATGCGCGTCCAGGCCCCGCTCGCGCGCAGCCTCGACGGCCAGCGC
>JAKCAB010000760.1 GCA_021839785.1 bacterium
CATGGCCAAGTTCGCCGCTCCGTTCCCGCCCAATGAGGCCGCCCGCCTGGCGGTGCTCCACGAATACCGCATTCTCGATACTTCCCCGGAACAAGCGGTCGAAGACTTGGCGCGGCTGGCGGCTCAAATCTGCGACACGCCGGTCAGCTTGATCAGCTTTGTGGACGCCGACCGCGTCTGGTTCAAGGCCCGGGTTGGTTTTGCCGAGAGCGAGATGCCGCGCCGGGATTCGCTTTGCGCGGAAGCCATCCTGTCGCCGCACCGGTTCCTGATCCCCGACCTCGGGGCGGACCCGCGTTATGCGGACCACCCGACCGTGAGCGGGCCGGAGGGTTTCCGGTTTTACGGCGGCATACCGCTGGTGGTGGCCGGCGGGTACGCCTTGGGGGTCTTGTGCGTGCTGGACCGGCGTCCGCGCGAACTGACGCCCGAGCAGGTCGAAGGACTGGAGATCCTCGCCCGCCAGGTGATCACGCACCTGGAATTGCGCCGCAACCTGGGCCGGCTCGAGCAGAGCCTTGAAGACCACGAGCGCGCCCAGGCGGCGCTGAGCCTCGCGGAGATGCGGTACCGGAGCATCTTCGAGAACGTCGCCGAAGGCATTTTCCAGACCACCGCCGACGGGCGCTACCTCGCGGCCAATCCGATGCTCGCGAAAATTTACGGCTACAACACGCCCGAGGAATTGCGGTTGGCCGTGAGCGACATCCGCGGCCAGCTTTATGTGGACCCAACGCGGCGTGACGACTTCATCCGCGAGATGCGCGAACACGGCGAGGTGCGCCATTTCGAGTCCCAGATTCGCCGCAAGGACGGCAGCGTCATCTGGATTTCCGAGAACGCGCGATCGGTGCAGGATCCCAGCGGCACGTTTCTTTATTACGAAGGCACGGTGGAGGACATCTCGGACCGCAAGGAGGCCGAGGAGGCGCTGCGCAACAACGAACTGCTGTACCACTCGTTGGTGGACGCCCTGCCGCAAAACATTTTCCGCAAGGATCGCGAAGGGCGGTTCACCTTCGTAAACCAGCTTTTTTGCCAGACGTTGAAGCACCGGCCCGAGGACATTCTCGGCAAGACGGACTACGACTTCTTCACGCGCGAACTGGCCGAGCGCTATCGCAACGACGATCGCCGCGTCATGGAGACCGAAGTGGGGATCGATCAGACCGAGGAGCACATCCGGCCCGACCAGAGCAAAATCTACGTGCACGTCATCAAGACGCCGCTCAAGGACGCCTCGGGCGCGGTGATCGGCGTGCAGGGCATTTTCTGGGACGAGACCGAACGCCACCGCATGGAGGCCAAGCTGGCGTACGAGCGCGACCTGCTCCGCACGCTGCTCGACAACGTGCCGGACGCGATCTACTTCAAGGACCGCAACTCGCGCTTCCTGCGGGCCAGCCGGTCGTTGGCGCAGAAGTTCGGCGTGAACGACCCCGAGAAGCTGGTCGGAAAGAGCGATTTCGATTTCTTCACCGTCGAGCACGCGAAACCGGCTTATGAGGACGAGCAGCGCATCATTGCCACGGGCCAGCCGATCGTCGGCTTCACGGAAAGAGAGACCTGGCCCGACGGCCGGGAGACCTGGGCGTTGACCGCGAAACTGCCGTACCGCGACGAAGCCGGGCGGATCATCGGCACCTTCGGCGTCTCGAAGGACGTCACCGACCTGATCCGGGTGGAGCGGGAGCTTGAGCGGGCGCGGGACTCGGCGTTGGACGTGGCGCGGCTGAAGGCGCAAATCCTCGCCAACATGAGCCACGAAGTCCGCACGCCCATGAATGCCATTATCGGCACCGCCGACCTCCTGCGACGCTCGGCGCTGACGCCGGAGCAACGCGAGTTTGCGGACCAAATCCACCACGGGGCCGAAACGCTGCTGAACATCATCAACGGCATCCTCGACCTCTCGCGCCTGGAGTCGGGCCACATGACGCTCGAGCGCATCGAGTTCGACCTGCGCGACACGGTCGAAAGCGCAATCGAGCTTCTCGCCGAATCCGCCCACCACAAAGGCCTCGACCTCGTCTGCTGGATTCAGCCCGAGGTGCCGGCGCACGTCCGCGGCGACCCGGTCCGCCTCCGCCAGGTGCTGACCAACCTGGTGGGCAACGCGATCAAATTCACGCCGCACGGCGAAGTGAACGTCCGGTTGGGCCTGGCGGGCGCCGAGGCCGGCCGCGTGGCGTTGCGGTTCGAGGTCGAGGACACCGGCGTGGGCGTGGCGCCGGAGGCGCGCGAGCAAATCTTCGAGCCGTTCCGCCAGGCGGACGGTTCGACCACCCGCAAATTCGGCGGCACGGGACTGGGCCTGGCCATTTCGCGTCAACTGGTGGAATTGATGGGCGGCAAGATCGAGGTCACCAGCCAGGTCAACGCCGGCTCCACCTTCGCGTTCACGGCCACTTTCGAGACCGTGCCGGACGCCCGCCGACGCGCGCCGTTGCCCGCCGGCGATCCGCTGCGTGGCACGCGCGTGCTGGTGGTGGACGACCACGCCGGCTCGCGGCGCGTGTTGCTTCAGGAGCTTCGGTGGTGGGGGGTGCTCGCCGACGAAGCCGCGGATGCCGGGACAGCGCTGGCCGCCTTGCACGAGGCCGCCACGGCGGGCCGGCCTTTCGACTGCGTTTTGCTCGACGTGTCGTTGAACGAAACCAGCGGCCTCGAACTGGCTTTAGCCATCAAAGACGACCCGCGCCTGCCACCGCCGCGCGTGGTGTTGCTGACCTCGCTCGGCCAGTGGCTCGATGCCGAGGCCATGCGCGCCCACGGCGTCGCGGCCTGCCTCATCAAACCGCCGCGGCACTCGCGTCTGTTCGCCACACTGCTCAACCTGCGCAGCGGCCCGGCGGCGGCTGCCGCCACCGCATCGCCAGCGGGCCCGGCAACCGCCCCCGCCGGCGGCCGGACCTTTCGCGTATTGGTTGCCGAGGACAACGACTTCAACCGCCGCCTGGCGGTGCGCCAGCTCACCAGTCTGGGCCACTCGGTTGTGACCGCGACCAACGGCGTGGAAGTTCTGCACCGGTTGGAACAAGAGACCGCCGACGTGTTGTTGCTCGACTGCCAGATGCCCGAGATGGACGGCTACCAGACCGCCCGCGCCATCCGCAATCTCGAGGCGCGCAGTCTGTCCGAGAAATCGGCGCGGCCCGCGCTGTACATCATCGCGCTCACCGCGAACGCGCTCCCCGGCGACCGGGAAAAATGCCTTGCCGCCGGCATGAACGACTACGTCACCAAGCCGGTGCGGATCGCCGATCTCGAGGCCGCCTTGCATCGCGCTCAAGGCCTGACAGCGGCCACGTCCCCGTCGCCGGCGGAGCCGCCGCTGGACCTGGCCGCGGTGCGCGTGCTGGCCGGCGATCCGGCCGCTTTGCAGGAACTGGTGGACCTTTTCATTTCGTCCTCCGAATCGCTGATCGCCCGGCTCCACGCCGTTGGATCCGGAGAGGCTGCGGCCTTGCAGGCGGCGGCGCACGGCCTCAAAGGCAGCGCCGTCAACTTCGGTGCCCGCCGGTTGGGGCAACTGGCGGCCGAACTCGAACAAGCTGCCAAGGCCGGCACACTTGCCGACGCGCCACG
>JAKCAB010000108.1 GCA_021839785.1 bacterium
CCGTCAAAGCACTTCGCGGAATGGATGCAGGACGGCGGCGGGCCGTTTCTGGCGGAACTCCAAACCGCGTACCGCGCGTGCGCCGGCCAAATCCTCGACTGGTGGCAGTCCGGTTCAGCCACACCCGCACCGGTTCGCTGAGACTGGCCCACTTGCCGCGGCAAACCTCCCCTGCCCTGCGGCCCGGACTCGATCAACCCGGACAGCATGTGAAGCTGATCCTTCGCCGGGCGGATGGTGGCGCGCCTGACCTGCAAATCCGAGGCAGCGCCGTAGCGTCAGGCCTGGGCCAGCACCTCGACCAAGTACCGCAGTTCGGCATCGACGTCCGCGCCGTCGCCCACGGTTTGCGCGATTTCGGCCCGCACCAGTTCGCGGAACCGCTTGCGCAGCCTGTGCACGGCCACCTTCACGGCACCTTCGCTGAGACCCAATTGTCGCGCGGCTTCGGATTGCGAGAGCGCCAATTCACCACCCGCGAGCCATGCTTTGAGGATAGCGAAGTGTGCTCCCCGGCCGGCGGCCTCGAACTCGCGCCGCAATGCCGCCAACGCCCGATCTATGATGGCCAACGCCCAGGCGCGGTCGAACACGCTGTCCGGCGGCAGCGCCGAGGCATCCGCGATTTCCAGGCCGGGGGCCGTGTCCATCTCACCCGGCGGTGGAGCATCCAACGATTCCGGAGCCAGGCCGAGACCCCGCTTGGCGGCGCGCTCGCGGTCGCGCCGGTCGGCGAGAAAATGCTTCACCGCGCCGAGCAGGAACGAGCGAAACCTTCCTTTCGCCGGCGCCGCCCCGCCCAATCCGCCGCCGCTCAGCACGTGTGCGAAGAACTCTTGCGCCAGCTCGCGGGCGGCGTCTTCGATGCGACCCTCCCGGTGGAGAAACCGGAACACCGGTTGATAGTAAGCCGCGCACAATTCGGCCAAGGCGGCCCGCGCCTCCGGCGTTCGGCCCCGCGAGCGTCGTACCAGCGTCCAGTGAGTTGGGGCAAAGGCGCTCCCGGTCTGCGTCGAATGAGGAGAATGCGCTGACTTCGGTTCCATCAAGTGGCTGGTTTGTTAAGTCGCCTTGCGCTGAAGAGTGCCAGCAGCCCCAGCCCAGCTTGACTCAGACTGAACACCCCGACGATGCAGATGACCATGGGGACATTGGGACGGCTTGGCCGTTCATCTAACCGAGGCGGGTCAACCATTCCAAGGTTTCCGTCAGGAACTTCAGACGCGATTCGCTTCACCAAATCCATCCCGTTGTTCGCGCAATCCACTGCCTCCTGTGGAGTCGCTGCAGCCGCCTGAAGATCGAAGAGCCTGGTACGGCGACTTTTTCGAAGCCTCAAGGAACCGTCATATGCGAACGACTCCTGGAAAATCGAAGGCATGTTCGCCCGAAGTATTGTGTTATCGATTGCGAATCGGTAGTGGGCGACATACACGTACGGAACTGTCGCCAGGTAGAAGGCTGCAAGAACCGGCACCAAGCCCGCGGCGAGCAGCATCATATAACTGATCCGGGTAATGGCGCGTCGCACGGGCGCCGTCGTTTTGGCACTGATCCAAAGCCGCTGCGCGAGCCCAATCCATATGAGGCCAGCCAAGCTCGCAATGAGAAGCTCGGCCCGAAAGGCAAGCCAGTCCTGTCTCTCCCATGCGTTGTAAAATGGAGTTGCGGCGAAAAGGGCCACGGGCACACCCGTCACGGCCACCGCGCGGCGAAGTGCGCGGGCACTGGTCGATCGCGAACTTGTTTGAGGAGCCGGCGGCGACGGCGCGGTGGGCTGATTTGTGAATAGATGCTGCCCTCCAGACTTCAGAGTCGTCGTGACCTCTTCGACCTCCGTCTTGACCTCACCGGCGCTTTGCTGGCGAAGCTCCCGCTCTTTGGCCAACGCGCGGAGCACAATCTCGTCCACCCTCTCGTCCAATGGCGTCTTCTTGGACGGTGGCGCAAAGCGGCCCAGCGGCAGTTCGCCGGTAAGCATCTCATAAAACACGACACCCAGGCTATAGATGTCCGCCCGGTGGTCCACCTCGCCCGGCCGCTCGATCTGCTCCGGCGCCATGTAGGCCGGCGTCCCCAACGACGCGCCGCTAGCGGTCAGCGTCACATCCGCCTTGGCCGCGCCCACCAGCTTGGCGATGCCGAAGTCGGCGATCTTCACCCGCCCTTTCTGGTCGAGGAGGATGTTCTCCGGCTTGATGTCGCGGTGCAGGATGCCTTGTTCGTGGGCGAACTGGAGCGCCTCGCAGATCTTCGGCACGATCTCCAGCGCCTGCGCCGGAGTGAAGCGACCCGCGCGCATGGCCTGGCGCAGGTTCACGCCGTCCACGAATTCCATCAGCAGGTAGAAGAACCCGCCCGCTTCGCCAAAGTCGAAAACGGAGACGATGTTCGGGTGGCTGAGCTTGGCCAACATGCGCGCCTCGCGATTGAACCGTTCGGCGAAGGCGGGGTTCTTGCCCAGCGGTTCGGCCAGGAGTTTCAAGGCCACGAGACGGTCGAGCTTGGGCTGGCGGGCCTTGAACACCGCGCCCATGCCGCCGGCGCCGATCAGCTCGATCACCTCAAATTGCGGAAAGGCCGCCCGCACCGCGGCGAGCGACGGCGGCGTGTGATGGTGGGCGGGAGCAGTGCCCGCGTCGGTCTCCGTGGCGGCGCCGGCCAGGGCGCACCTGGGACACAACCCCAGCGGTGCTTCCGCGGGGATGGGAGCACCGCATTTCGGACACAGCTTGTCAGCGCTTGATTCGTTCATACCAAGGCTTCCTGAGGAAAAAGCCTGGCGAGGTTACTGAAAATCGCTCGTCGCCACCTCGCTTGGGGCGCCAGGGCCGACGGCAGTTGGCTCGGCGGTGTCACTTCGTCCGGGGCTTGTGCCGGCCCTTGAAAGTCAACTCAGCGACGCCGGACTTGTCGAGTTCGCCGAGGCCTGCTTTCACCATCCGCCGGTACTGGCGCGCGGTTGCGGCGGCGAGCGGCAGTTGCAGTCCTTTGTCCACTGCCAGCCTGAGCGCGATGCCCGAATCCTTGGCGGCGTGCGCGGCGGAAAAGAAGCACGAGTGCTCGCGGTTCTGCATGTCTTCGCCATCGGTCTTGAGCACCTGCGACGCGGCACCGGTTTGGGCGAACACCTCGCGCACCAAGGCCAGATCAAGCTTGCACGCGTCGGCCAGAGCCAGGCCCTCGGCAAGCGCGGCGGTGTTGATGTTCATGACCATGTTCACCAAGGCCTTCATCGTGGCGGCCTGACCGGTCTGGCCAATGAAACGCAGCGAGGCGCTGAGCTTTTCGAGCAACGGGCGCACGCGCTCGAACGTGGCCGGGTCGCCGCCGCACATGAGGTACAGCTTGCCGTCGCGCGCTTGCGGAATGCTGGAAGCCATGCAGGCCTCCAACGTGGTCGCGCCAACCCGCCGGGCCGCGCGCTCGACCTCGACATGAACGGCGGGTGTGAGAGTCGCGCAATTCACGAAGACCTTGCCGCGCGCGCCGCGCAACAGGCTGTCGCCCCGCGAGGGCGGCGCGAAGATGCGGCGCATGGCGGCGTCATCGGTGACGACGGTAAAAACGATGTCCGCCGCG
>JAKCAB010000613.1 GCA_021839785.1 bacterium
AACCTCGCGCTGGACATTGGCCAGGGAGTTTTCCGGCTCGACGCCACGTTCAGTGACGTCGCGGGAGCGCGGGTTCAACAGTTCAACCGCTCGCCGCAGTCCGGTACCGCGCTCAACGAGCAGAACGCCGATTTGATCGGCGTCGCCATTCCGCTGGCGGCGCTCGGTCTGCACGGCGGGGAAACGATCAAGCTTGGCGCCGTGGTGGGCGGCGGAGATTTTTCCACGAACGCCGAGGCCCAAACCCGCAGGCTGGACCGCAGCTTCCTCGGCGCCGGCCTCGACGGTTCCGGGACGGGACCGGTGGTTTTGGAAGGCCTTTCCGTGCAACTCGGCCCCGACCTCGACCCCGACGGCGACGGCCTGACGACCAGCGACGAACTCGTCTTCGGCACAAAACCGGACCAGGCCGACAGCGATGGCGATGGCCTGCCCGATGGTTGGGAATTGGCGCACGGCTTGAGCCCGCTCAACGCTGAAGGCCGGAACGGCGCGCAGGGCGATCCCGACGGCGACGGCCGCGATAACGCTGCGGAGTTTGCCACCGGCACCGATCCTCAAAACCCGGCCTCGGTTTTCCGCCTCACCGCCCGGCGCCTGGCGGATGGCCGGACGGAGTTCCAGTGGCCGGCTGTGCCGGGCCAGCGTTACCAGTTCGAGTGGACGTCGGATGCGGACGGCAGCTTTCAAGTGTTGGAAGGACCGGGATTACCGCGGGTGGCCACGAGCCGGCACGAAGTGCTGGTGTTGCCCGCAAGCGACACCGCCGAGCGCGCGCGGTTCTACCGGCTCCGCCTGTTGCCGTAGTCGCCAACCTTCCCAAACCGCCGCGCGCCGGTTATGAACGGTGGGCCATGCCTGAACGGCTGCCCATTTACGAAATCGAAGACGCGCTCGTCGCCCACCTGCGGAGCCAGCGCCGGCTCATCGTGTCCGCGCCCACCGGCTCGGGTAAATCCACCCAGGTGCCGCAAATGCTGCTCCGGCACGGCCTGCTCGGCGAGGGCCAGGTCGTGATCCTGCAACCCCGGCGGCTCGCGGCGCGCCTGCTCGCGGCGCGCGTGGCGTCCGAGCTGGGCGTGTCGCTGGGCCGCGAAGTGGGTTATCAAATCCGCTTCGAAAACGTCACCAGCGAGGCCACGCGGATTCGCTTCGTGACCGAAGGCGTGCTCCTGCGCCAGATGCTCGAAGACCCGCAACTGCGCAGCGTTTCAGCGCTGATTTTCGACGAGTTTCATGAACGCCACCTTTACGGCGACATCACGCTCGCGCGCGCGCTCGACTTGCAGGAAAGCGCCCGGCCGGACCTGCGTTTGCTGGCGATGTCCGCCACGCTGGATGCCCGGCTGTTGACCGATTATCTCAAGCCTTGCCAAACGCTCCGCGCCGAAGGCCGCGTGTACCCGGTCGAAGTCCAGTACGCGCGCACGCCCAGCTACACGGATCACCGCCCGGTGTGGGAACAGGCGGCCGACGCGTTCGCCGACTACGTGCGCGCCAGCGGCGAAGGCGACGTGCTGGTGTTCATGCCCGGCGGTTTCGAGATCAACCAAACCCTCGAGGCCATCCGCCATTGCGACGAATCGAAGGGTTTCATTCTGCTGCCGCTGCACGGCGAATTGCCGCCCCGCGACCAGGACGCCGCGGTGGCGCGCTACGACCGCCGCAAAGTCGTGGTCTCGACCAACGTCGCGGAAACCTCGCTCACCATCGACGGCGTCCGGCTGGTGATCGACAGCGGCCTGGCGCGCATTCCGCGTTACGATCCTTATCGCGGCATTAACACGCTGCTGGTCGAAAAGATCAGCCAGGCTGCAGCCGAGCAACGCGCCGGCCGGGCGGGCCGCACGGCGCCGGGCGTCTGCGCGCGGCTTTGGACCGAGCGCGAGCACTTCGAGCGGCCAGGCCAGGAGCTGCCCGAAGTCAAAAGACTGGACCTCTCCGAGGTGGTGCTCACGTTGAAGGCGGCGGGCGTGGCGGACCTGCGGAAGTTTCGCTGGCTCGAACCGCCTTCCGAACAAGCGCTGGCGCACGCCGAGGAATTGCTTTTGGATTTGGGTGCGCTGAAGGCCAGTGCGCCCGCCCTGGCTGCTTCGGAAGCCGGCGAGATGAACCAGCCGATCGCGGCTTCGCGTGGGCCCCAAGAAGGCGCCGTCGCGCCGCTAACGGCGATCACTTCGCTGGGCCGGCGCATGTTGGCTTTTCCGTTGCACCCGCGTTACGCCCGGATGCTGCTGGCGGCGCAGGATTACGGTTGCGTTTATCAAGCCTGTCTGGTGGCCGCGCTGACGCAAGGCCGCGACCTGCTGCTCCGCAAGGTGGACAAACGCGTCCGCGAATTCCGCGACGATTTGCTCGGCGACAAGGCGCCGTCCGACCTGTTCATTTTGATGCGCGCGTGGAATTACGCGGCGAAGAACGACTACCGGCTCGAGGCCTGCCGCAAGCTTGGCCTCCACGCCGTGACCGCGCGCCAAGTCGGTCCGTTGTTGGACCAGTTCCTCCGCATCGCCCGCGAAGAAGGTCTGAACGCCGAGCCTGGTCGGTTCAACGACGCGGCGCTGCAAAAGTGCCTGCTCATCGCCTTCAGCGATCGCGTCGCGCGCCGGCTCGATTCCGGAACCCTGCGCTGTGAATTGGTCCACGGCCGGCGCGGCGTGCTCGCGCGCGAAAGCGTGGTTCAGCACAGCCCGCTTTTCGTGGCAACGGAGGTGCGCGAAGTCGGCCAAACCGGCGGCGAAACCAGCACGATTCTGAGCCTGGCGACCGCGATTGACCCCGCGTGGCTGGCGGAGTTGTTCCCGGACGATCTGGGCAGGGACACGCGGGTTTTTTACGACGCGACCGCGCGACGCGTCTATGCCGAGGAGCAACGGCAGTTCCGCGGTCTGGCTCTGGACAAACGCGCGATCGAGCCGCCGCCCGCCGAAGCCGCCGCCCAACTCCTGGCGGAGGAAGTCCTTGCCGGCCGGCTCGCGCTCGCCGAGTGGGACCACGGCATCGAGCAATGGATTCTGCGCTTGAATCGGCTGAGCGCCTGGTGTCCGGAGCTCGAGTTGCCGTCCATCGGCGACGCCGACCGCCGGCACCTGGTCGAGCAGTTGTGCCACGGCGCGTTCACCTACAAAGACATCAAGGACAAACCGGTCCGCTCACTCGTCCAAAGCTGGCTCAGCGGGGCGCAGCGCGAACTCTTGAACAAACACGCGCCAGAGCGGCTCGAATTGGCAAACGCACGCCAACCGAAGGTCACCTACGACGCGGCGAACCCGCCGCACATCGCCCTGCGGATTCAGGAACTTTTCGGCGTCACGCAGACGCCGAAGATCGCGCTCGGGCGCGTGCCGGTGCTGGTTCACATCCTGGCGCCGAGCATGAGACCCGTGCAGGTCACGCAGGATCTCGCGAATTTCTGGAAGGAGCACTACCCGCGCATCAAGTCGGAGCTACAGCGCAAATACCCGAAGCACAAGTGGCCGTAAACGCCCGGCCTTGATCGTCGCGGCTCTGACTTTTGCCACCGGCGGCCGTAAGCCAAATCGTTTTACGATGGCGCGAGCGCCACGGCCACGG
>JAKCAB010000552.1 GCA_021839785.1 bacterium
CCGCCAGGCCTTCGAGGATGCCTACTTGCAAGCGTTCGAGACCCGCTTCCGCCAGATCCAACTCGACTACGCCAGCCGCCAGCGGGCGTTCGACGGCCTTTTCGCCTGGGCGCGGTATGACCCGAACGGGAGTTTCGCCTACCGGTGGGAAAAGGTGTTGGAGCGCCTGGCCCGAACGGATGCGAGGCAACTGGCGGACGAAATCCGGAGATACCTTTGAGGCTGGGTGGTGGTGGTTCCGCGCGATTTGACGCGCACGTCATCCGGGATCAAGGGCCCGGCCACATCCGCACCACCACGCCGCCATGACGCGGCACGTCCGCGCCATACTCGCCGGACATGTTGCCCAATTCCTTCTCGCGCCAGAGATCGCGCACGCGCTGCGAACCCTTCAAACCAAGTTGAACCCAGGTGGCCGTGACCTTGGCCGGAAACTCGCTGCGGTTGAACAAGCCGATGGCCTTGGAGCCGTCGGCCATGTCTTTGACCATGGCAAATGTCTCCGCGCCGAGCGGCACCACCCGCGCGCATTGGCCCAGCGGATCCTGGTTTACTTCGATCAACTCAGGGTTGCACAGCACGTTGATCGTGAATTCGTCCAGCCGGCCCATGTCGCCGCTGTAAAAAAGCGGCGAGGCCATCAAGCACCACAACGACATGAAGGCGTATTGCTCGCTCGGCGTGAGCGGACACGGCATCGGTTCGCCCATGCCGCGGGCGTTGCCGATGAGGCCGATCTGGATGTAGTCCGGGTCATTCCAGGCGCCGGGCTTCTGCCAGTCGCGGTGCTCGGCGTTTTTCAGCGCCACCTCGAAGATGCGGTTCAACTCGAACCCGAGGTCGCCGGCGGTGCGCCAGGATTGGCCGCCCACCTCCGCGCCCCATTTCCACACCTCGCCCATGCCGTACTGGCAGAGATTGAGCACGATGTCGCGCGGCTGCTGTTGGAGCAGGCCGCCCATGAGGATGTACGGCTTTTTGAATTTCACCAACTCGGGGTCAGGATCCTTCTCGGCGATCTCGCCGTACGAGCACCAGTCGTATTTGAGCAGGTCGAAGCCCCAGGTCGCGAACCGCGCGGCGTCTTGCGCTTCGTGCTGCCAGGCACCCGCAAACCCGCCGCAGGTCCGCGGTCCGGGCGAGGTGTAAATGCCGGCCTTCAGCCCTTTGGCGTGAATGTAAGCCGTGAGCGCGGGCATGTCCGGAAAATGCCGGTTCGGAATGATGTTGCCCTGCGCATCGCGGAGCGGCCCCACCCGGAGCGGGTCGGCATTCTTCTCCGCGTTCATCCAGCAATCGTCGATGCTCACGTACTGGTAACCCACGTCGGCCATGCCGCTGCTCACCATCACGTCGGCGGCTTCGCGCACCAGTTTGTCGGTGATGCGGTCATAGTGCGCGTACCAATGGTTCCACCCCATCGTCGGCGTCAGCGCCAGCGTGTCGCCGGCCACGATCTTGAACATGCGCTTCGCTGAGCCGTGGCGGTTTCGGGCGTTGAAAACAACCTCGTACTCGCCCCGGTCAGGCGCGGTGCCAGTCACGATGCCACTCGCCGGGTCGAGCTTCAGTGTCGCGGGCAAGCCGTCGGCCGACCACATCATCGGCCGCTCGCCTTGCGTCGGGATGCGGTAAAGGAACGGGTGGCCCGGCCGGCAGCCGTAAATGAGCGGTCCGTTAATGCGCGGAGCCGGACCGGGTTTGGGTGTGAGGATTACCGCCGGTTCCGCCGGCGCGCTCACGGCCTGCGGTTTCGCCCCGCTGACGATGAACCGCGCGTCCGCCCAATCCGCGTGATCGAAATCGGTGCCATCCCCGGCGTCGCCGACCAACAGCACCAAACTCTTGATGCCTTTGACCTCCACATCCACCGGCTTGGCGGGCTGGCCGCGCCGCATGACGCCGGATTCCCAAAGCGTTCGGCCATCGCCGGCGAGCTTGAAAGTGACGCTGGCCTTGTCGCTGGTGGTGCCGTCGTCCACGCCCACCGCCGCCTGGAAGCGGTCCGCGCTCCCGCCGAGTTCGACCCAGAACGTGCTGCTGGCGTGGGTGCCCACGCCGTGCTCGAACTTCTGGCCGGCGATGCTCAGCGGCTTGCCGGTGACGGTCTTGTCGGCCTGGGCCTGCCCCCAGCCTTGGCGGACGTGCGAAAGATCAAGACTGCCCAGCCAGACGTTCTCGGCAGCGCGTACCGGAAGGAGCGCCAGCGCAACCAACGCGAGGGCACCGGTCGCACGCAGGCCGCGCACAACGGTTCGGGGACGACAATTCCAGGAGGAGCGGAAGGCATTCGTGTTCATGGCAACTCAGGCGCGGAGCTTCGAGCCGCGTCCGCCCCGGCTGCGTTGACCTCGGTCAAGCGCCTTCGCGGTTGCAGCGGGCTCCGGGCCGAGTCTCCTGCCCGGCGCGCGATCTGGTCAAGGCGAGAGCCGTGACGCTTACCGCCAACCGCAAGTAAGGCTTGCAGCGAACGACGCCCGCGCAGAGACTTCGCCCATGCCCTTGCGAAGTCTCATCGTGTTCGTGCTGGCGCTCGTCGCCGGCCTGCCTTCGTCGCGCGCGGCCAATCCGCGCTTGCCCAACTTCGTCGTGATCTTGTGCGACGACATGGGCTACGCAGACCTCGGCTGTTTCGGATCGCCGCGAAACAAAACGCCCAACCTCGACCGCCTGGCGGCCGAAGGCACACGGTTCACCAGCTTCTACGCGGCCCAGGCGGTGTGCTCCGCCTCGCGTGCGGCGCTCCTGACCGGCTGCTATCCCAATCGGATTGGCATCCAAGGCGCGCTGGGTCCCAAGTCGCCGATCGGCATCAGCGCGAACGAGCGCACCATCGCCGACGTGCTCAAGACGCGCGGGTATGCCACGGCCATTTTCGGCAAGTGGCACCTGGGCGACTCGCCGGAGTTTCTGCCGCTCCGGCACGGCTTCGACGAATACTTTGGGCTGCCGTACTCGAACGACATGTGGCCGTTCCACCCCGATTACGTGAACCTCCCGCCGGACGTGGCCAAACGAAAACGCGGTTACCCCGACCTCCCGTTGTTCGACGGTGACCGGGTCGCCATCAGCTCCGTCACGCCGGAGCATCAGACCCACTTGACGACCTGGTACACCGAGCACGCCGTGAGCTTCATCGAGCGGAACGCGCAAAAGCCGTTCTTTCTTTACGTGGCGCAGTCCATGCCGCACGTCCCGCTCTTCGTCAGCGACAAGTTCAAAGGCAAATCCAAGGCCGGCCTGTACGGCGACGTGGTCCTGGAAATCGACTGGTCGGTCGGCCAGATTCTCGCCGCGCTCAAGCGCCACGGACTGGACGAGCGCACACTGGTGGTGTTCACGTCGGACAACGGCCCGTGGCTGCTTTACGGCAATCATGCCGGATCGGCGCTGCCGCTCCGCGAAGGCAAGGCCACCATGTTCGACGGCGGCGTGCGCGAACCGTGCATCATGCGCTGGCCGGGCCGCATCCCCGCGGGCCGGGTCTGCAACGAAATCGCCGCCACCGTCGATTTGCTGCCCACCTTCGCCAGGCTGGCGGGCGCCAAACTTTCGCCGGAGCGCCCGATCGA
>JAKCAB010000654.1 GCA_021839785.1 bacterium
TCCGATTTCCTTGAACCCCGCGAAGTAAGCGCTGTCCCCGGCGTGGTAGATCCGCCGGCCTTGATACTCGAGCGCGAAACCGCCGTAGCCGCGGTGGTGGTCCCCCAGCGTGCGCGCTCCCCAATGCTTGGAGGGCGTCAGCGTCACGTTCAGCCCGCGCCGCGAGAAACTCTCCCACCACTCCAGTTCGAGCACGCGATCGAAGCCCAGCCCTTCCGCCAGGTCCGCGACGCCCCACGGCACCACGGCCAGCCGCGGCGAAGGCAGCCGCCGCAGCGTCGGTTTGTGGAAGTGGTCGAAGTGCGCGTGCGTCAGCAACACCACCTCCGCGGCGGGGAGGTCCTTGATTTGCAGGCCGGCGCGGCGCAGTCGCTTGAGCAGGAAAAGCCAGTTCGCGAAGTTGGGGTCGATCAGGATGTTCAGGTCCGTGAATTGGATCAGGAACGAAGCGTGGCCGATCCAAGTAATGGCCACCTCGCCTTCCGCCAACTTCGGCGGACGAAAAAAACGGTGCTGGCCAATGCGCCGGGTCCGTATCGGCTTCCAGACCATTTCGCGAAAAAACGTCCGCGGGTCAAACGAGCGGCTCGGGGTCAGTTCCTTGAACGAGCGCGGCAGCCGGCGCAGACCCGGCGGGGGTTTGCTCGCGAAGTCAGAACCAGATTTCGGGGTCATCGGACCGGAATCGTTGTCGCGCCCCAGGCCGCGCGCGGTCCCCGGCGGGCGTTCAGAACAGCCGGGCTTGGGCTTCTGCCATCGGTTTAAGCCCCATTTTGCGGTAACTCAACTCCGTGGCCATGCGGCCTTGCGGCGTTCGTTTCAAGTACCCTTCCATGATGAGATAGGGTTCATAGACTTCTTCCAAGGTGTCCGGTTCCTCGCCCACGGCAACGGCCAGCGAATTCACGCCCACCGGCCCACCGCTGAACTTGACAATAATGCTCTCCAAGATGCGCTTGTCCATCTCGTCGAGGCCGTCCCGGTCGATGTCGAGCATGGCCAGTGCGCGGTCGGCCAGCTCGGCCATCACCCGGCCGTCGCCTCTGACCTGCGCGTAATCGCGCACGCGGCGCAAGAGGTTGTTCGCGATGCGGGGTGTGCCGCGACTCCGCCGGGCGATTTCCAGCGCGCCCGCCGCATCGACCTCGATGTTCAGCAGCCGGGCCGACCGCAGCACGATCTGCTGAAGCTGCTCCGCCTGATAGTAGTCCAGCCGTTCGCGAATCGGAAACCGGGTGAGCAACGGCGCCGTGAGCAACCCGCTCCGCGTCGTGGCGCCGATCAAGGTGAACCGCGGGAGGTTCAAGCGCACGCTGCGGGCGTTCGGCCCTTGGTCGATGATGATGTCCAGCTTGAAATCCTCCATCGCTGGATAGAGGTACTCCTCGATGGTCTTCTGCAGGCGATGGATTTCGTCGATGAACAGCACGTCGCCTTCCTCGAGGTTGGTGAGCAACCCGGCCAAGTCCCCGGCCTTTTCGACCGTCGGACCGCTGGTGCTCTTGAGGCTGGCGCCCATCGCCTTGGCGATGATGTTGGCCAGCGTGGTTTTGCCGAGGCCCGGCGGCCCGTTCAGCAGGATGTGATCCAGCGGTTCGCCGCGCTGGCGGGCGGCCTGGACGGCGATTTCCAGGCGCTCCTTGACCTTGATCTGGCCGGTAAATTCCGAGAACAGCGACGGCCGCAGCGTCACGTCCAACGCCGCGTCGGGCTTGCTCAGCACCCCGGAAATCATCCGCTCGGCCATGGCGCGCGAGGATGGGTGAAGCCCCGACGGCGAACAAGGCAAAAGGGGTGCTCCGGGCCGGCGCTCACCCGGAATTCCGCCGAAACCGCGAGCGCTCGCGGGCGTTGTGCGCCTTGAGCAGGTGTTGCTGTTCCGCGAGTTCCGACTCGATCAAGCGCACGAAGTTCTCGCAACTGCTCGCCAGGCCGCCCAAGCCCAGCACGAGATCGCGCTCGGCGTTGTCGTTGCTCACCACCAGCACCTCGCCGTAAGGCCGGAGCAAGTGGGTCAGCCGCTCGATGACGCCGTCCGCCGTCTGGCCGGCGCGCGTGTAGAGCACCTCCACGTTGCGGGGCGCGGGCGCCTTTGGCGCGCCGGCGGGAGCGTGTCCGCCGTCAAAAACGACGGTGATCGGCACACCGCTGGCGTCGCTGTAATACGCCAGCACTTTGATCAACTCGTCGCGGGCCAGGCTGGAATGCCGGGCTCGGCCGGGCGCCAGTTCCGGCCAGGCGTGCAATAAACTGAAACCATCCACAAGAACGCGCACCAGTGCCACGCCGCAATCTAGCCATGTGCCGGCCCTCAAGGCCACATTTGGCACACGCTAATGGCACCAGCCTTGAGACCACCCAGCTCGCGGCGTAAGGTCTGGTCGTCGCTGCGGTGACGACGGTTGCCGGGCGCCTCATTCGGGAGTCTGTTTGCCATGCCGATTTACGAGTACGAGTTGTGCGACGGCACCTGCGCCATCTGCGGGGGCAAGTTCACCTTGCGTCGCCCGCTCTCGGCGCCGGCGCTCGTCAAGTGTCCGCTCTGCAAGAAGCCGGTGCGGCGGGTTTATTCCGCGTTCAACACGCCGCAGTTGACCAAACCGCTGTCGATCGGCGACGCCAAGAAGGCCGGGTTCACCGTCCTGAAACGGCTGGGCAAAGGCGAGTACGAACGACAATAAACCCGATCCACACGGCGGGTCGGGTGCGGCTTGCCAAGGCGGCGGCGTTGGTTTGCAATGCTGGCAAGCACCATGAAACGTCTTCTTTGCCTGCTCGTCGCGTTGGGATTTCTGAGCCACCGCGGCCACGCCGAGCGCCTCTTTTATCACGATGTCCGCACCGACGCCGGCGACCACTTGCTGCCCTGGTATTCGGCCGACCTCGGTCTAGCCTACGACCACGCCGTTCGGCAGGTCTGGCAGTTCTGGAATGCCATGCCGCCCTGCCCCAACGGCGTGCCGTACTACCTCCAGCACCAGGTCTGGAAACCAGAGCACGATCCGCGCGGCCTGGGCGGCGATCAACTGGCGATGGCTTTGTCGTCCTGGAACCTGCTTTACGCCTACACGGGCGACCGCGCGGTCGTGTCCAACATGGTCCTGATCGCCGACTTCGTCCTCGCTCACGGCCTCTCGGTGCCGACGGCGGTCTGGCCGAATCTGCCTTACCCGTACAACACCGACTTGCACTCCGGCCGCTACGACGGCGACATGCGCGCCGGCAAAGGTTTTACGCAACCAGACAAAGCGGCTTCCTTCGCCAGCGAACTGGTGATGCTCTACAAAATCACCGGCAACGCCCGCTATCTTGAAGCGGCCGCCCAAGTGGCCAACACCCTCGCCGCCAAGGTGGCTCCCGGCGACGCTGACCATTCGTCCTGGCCGTTTCGCGTCCACGCCGAAACCGGCCAGGTGCCCCCGGCGGTCTCTGCGCTTTACACCGCGAACTACACCGGCGCGCTCCGGCTGTTCCGCGATTTGATCGACCTCAAGCAACCCGGCGCCGACCGCTATCGAGCGGCGTTTGCCACCGTCAGTTCCTGGCTGAAGCAATACCCGATGCAAAC
>JAKCAB010000571.1 GCA_021839785.1 bacterium
GTCGGTTTTGGCGGCTTCGCTTCGCTTGAACAGGACGTGCACTCCGGCGATAGGGATATGAGAGAGACGTGCCGGCGGTATCTGCGGATGATGCGGGAGTTTATCGGCTGACACCATGAAACGCTCGTTACTGCGATGGCTGCGGACAGTCGCTCTGTTGTGCCTGTCCGCGGCGCTTGGACAATCGGTTGCCCAGCCGGCGGGATCGGCACCGCGCGTCGATTGGGAACCCGTCGGCTTGTCCGGCGGCGGTGGCATGTTCGCGCCGGCGATTTCCCCGGCGGATCCGAACTTGATGATGCTCAATTGCGACATGAGCGCCGCCTACATTTCCGAGGACGGCGGCCGCAACTGGCGGATGATTTACCAGGCCCAACTTCGCTGCGACACCCAGTGCCGGCCGGCTTTCCATCCCCGCGACCCGAATATCATTTACGCCTCGTCCGGCGGACGGCTGAAGATCAGTCGCGATCGCGGCCGGACGTTTTTCCCAATCGGCGATTTGAAAGAGTCACTCTCGGGCGAGATCGCCATCAACCCCACCCAGCCCGAAATCATGCTGGCCGGGACACGCAATGGCCGTTGCTGGTTGTCGGCCGACACCGGCGCCACGTGGACTCCGTGCCAGGGGCCGATCGGCCGCGTGATCGGCTTTCATTTCGACCGCACGCGGCAGGATCGCGTGTTGTTCGCGGCCACCGACAAAGGCATCTGGCGCTCCGATGACGCCGGCCGGACTTGGGTCGAGAAAACCAGCGGCCTGCCGTGGAAAAAGATTCAAGGCTTTGCCGCCGGCTCGGACGCGACGAAAGACCTTGTCAGGCTTTACTGCTCGGTTCGCAGCAAAGAGGAGAGCGGCACGTTCCGCGGTGGCATTTATCGCTCGCGGGATCGAGGCGAAACCTGGGAATCCGCAATGGGCCAGGGCCTCAACACGGAGACGAAGGCGGCCGATCAGTACGCTTACGGCCCAATCTCCCAGTACGAGCAATTGCTGGCCGCCGACGCCCAGCCGCTGACCGTCTATGCCTTCAACACCAGCACCGGCTTTCACCCGCCGCACAGCGACACGGTTTATCGCAGTGACGACGGCGGCCTGACCTGGCGCGCTACCTATTTTCAAGACCCGCGGTTCAAGGATTACAACGTCGCACCCGACTGGGAAACCGCTTCGACGGGACAGTGCTTCAAAGGCGGCGAAACCCCGTTTGGCGTCGCAATCTGCAACACCGACGCCGCCCGGCTGATGCTCGTCCGAAACGAGCCGCACATCACCCACGACGGCGGACGTAGTTGGTTCGTCGGGAGCACCTATCCGGCGCCCGGCCAGAAGCCCGGCCCGCGTTCTGCCTGGACCTGCAATGGTCTGGTCGTCACCACCACCTGGCACTATTACATCGACCCCTTCGAGCCGAACCGCCATTACATCGCTTACACCGACCTCGGCATGGCCCGCTCTGTGGATGCCGGCAAGACGTGGATTTGGTGGAACAAGAATTCATGGGCGCCGTGGCGGAACACCTGTTATGAAATGGCGTTCGATCCCGACACGCCCGGCAAGATCTGGGGCGCCTTCTCCGACGTGCATGACATCCCGAACGACAACATCATCTCCGAGCGCCACGGCCACAACCGGCCTGGCGGGGTGTGTCTCTCACGCGATTTCGCCGCTTCGTGGAAAGCCGAGGCGCGGGGTCTCCCGTCCAAGCCGGTAACGTCCATCGTACTCGATCCGCGAAGTCCCAAGAACGCGCGGACGCTTTACGCCGGCGTGTTCGAGGCGGGCGTCTATAAATCCACCGACGACGGCCAGACTTGGACGCTGAAAAAATCCGGCCTTGGCCACCCGGACAACCTGCGGGTCTATCGCGTTTTCCCGCACCCTGACGGCACGCTGTTCGCCATCATCTGCGCCAAGCGCCCGGCCACGGGCAAGCCGTTGATGTCCGACGGCGTTGGCCTGTATCGCTCCCAAGATGGCGCCGAAACCTGGGAGAAGATCAATGCCTCCCAACCCCTGCTTTACCCGAAGGACTTTTCCGTCGATCCCCGGGACAGTCGTCGCATCTTGCTGGGCGCTGCCGATGCCGGTGGGGGCGACCGTTCCGGCGGGCTTTATCTCACCGAGAACGGTGGCGCGAGCTGGAGGCGAATCGGACGCGAAGGCCCGCAAACGTTCGGCGGCTACTTCCACCCGAAACGGGACGGCTGGATTTACATGACCCTCACCGAAGGCGCGCCTGGCGCTGGCCTCTGGCTTTCGCGCGACAATGGCCAGAACTGGCAGGCGTTCAACGGCCTGCCGTTCGCGAACATCCAACGCGCGGAGTTCGACCCAGCCGACGATTCCTTGATCCGCGTGACCACCTTCGGCGGCAGCGTGTGGCGCGGACCGGTCGCCCCGTCCGGGGATTGACCAGGCCGTTTATCTCCGTCCAGCCAATGTCAGGCTGACCGCCGTTGCCAATTCGGTATCAGGAAAAGTACCAACAACCATAAGGTTGGCACTTGAGGGTGACCCGCGGGCGTTCTAGTTTCAAGCGCGTGGCCACCAACGAATCCGAGCCGTCGATCGCGCCCCGCGCCTTGCCCTTGTCAACCGGGAGGCAGACGCGTCAGTTGACAGCCCACGTCAGTCTCCACCAGGCGGCCGTTCTGGTCTGCGGATTCGTTGCGGCCCTCAGCCTTGCGCCAGCAAACGCCACGGACAGCAACGGTCAGGCGTTTGAACAGCCCTTGATAAAGGTTGATCGGCCGGTTGATTTCGCCAGCGAAGTTTATCCCGTTTTTGAGAAGCGCTGCTTTGCGTGTCACGGACCGGAAAAGCAAAAGTCCGGCCTCCGCTTGGATGGCAAAGCCACGGCCTTGAAGGGCGGTAAGTCCGGGCCGGTCATTCAACCCGGCGATCCGGACGCCAGCCCGCTGTTCCGGCGGGTGTCCAGCGCCGACAACGACGAAGTGATGCCCCCGCGGGGCGAGCGCTTGACCGTGGAACAGCAGGCACTCATTCGCGCCTGGATCGCCCAAGGCGCGGTCTGGCCGGACGGCGTAGGCGCCACCGTGACCGCGGTCAAGCAGCATTGGGCGTACATCGTGCCCGTGCATCCCGAGCCACCGCCGGTCAAACACACCGCGTGGCCCCGCAATGACATCGACCGTTTTGTGCTGGCGCGGCTCGAACAAGCGGGCCTGGCGCCTTCGCCCGAAGCGGACCGCGCCACGCTAATCCGCCGGGTGAGCCTCGATCTGATCGGCCTGCCGCCCTCGCCCACCGAGGTGGACGCCTTCGCCAACGACCAGCAACCGGACGCCTACGAGCGCCTGGTCGAACGCCTGCTCGCTTCGCCGCATTACGGCGAACGCTGGGCCTGGCCGTGGCTGGACATGGCCCGCTATGCCGACACCAACGGCTACGAAAAGGACGATCGGCGTTCGAACTGGCCTTACCGCGACTGGGTCGTCAACGCCTTCAATCGCGACCTGCCCTTCGACGAATTCACGATCGAGCAACTCGCTGGCGACCTCCTGCCCAACGCCACCACCGAGCAGAAGATCGCCACCGGCT